>SXWG01000012.1 GCA_005789925.1 Actinomycetota bacterium
GCTGCTTGCTGATCGCCGGCGATTCCGGCAATCGGCACACCCGTCGGAAGACCCTCGACACGCGTGGTACCACATATCCCCGACGAGGGAACGATGTTTGGTAAGGCGCTACGCGGAACGTCGAGAAGTGCGCACATCTCGTCGCTCCACGTGCACGAGTTGATGTCGAACAACATTGTGCGACTCGCATTCGATGGGTCGGTCACGAAACTCTCACCACTGGTCAGTTTCCAGATCAGCCACGTGTCAATCGTGCCGAGCGCGAGATCGTCTGACACAGGAACATGACCTTCGGTGATGAGCCATCGCACCTTGCTGCCACTGAAATACGGGTCGAGCACGAGTCCGGTCGTGCGTCGAACAAGGGGAAGATGATCAACGAGCGAGTCGCAGTATTCGGCAGTACGACGGTCTTGCCAGACGATGGCGCGATGCAGTGGACGACCCGTGGACTTGTCCCACGCAACGATTGTCTCTCGCTGATTGGTGATCCCGATGGCGGCAACTGGCTCGTCAATCTGCTTGATGACGTCGAGCAGCGTCTCCAATACTGCGTTCCAGATGTCGTCAGCATCGTGTTCGACCCAACCTGGACGCGGGAAGTGTTGAGGGAACTCGCGATACGACGATGTCGACGGACGCCCATCTGGGTGAACGGCTCGCGTGCGCACACCCGTGGTGCCCGCATCGATGCTGAGGACGACTGTCATGGGCTCAGTCTGGTCGCGAAGTTGCGAGCAATGCGACAAGGTCAGAGTGAAGTGCCGGTGTCGATGCCATCACTTCCTCTGGTCGAACGGCAGCACCGGAGAAATCTGTGACGATCGCACCAGCCTCAGTGGCAATGACCTGGCCGGCGACAAGGTCCCACATGTGGAGATTCTCCTCGAAGTACGCATCAAGACGACCTGCTGCGACGAAACACAGGTCGATCGCGGCAGCACCAAAACGGCGCAGGTCACGAACTTTGTCGATCATCTGGGGAATTCGTCGGGATTGCCGCACGCGCGACTCGGCGGAGTAACTGAAACCAGTGCAGACAAGAGCGTCGGCGAGCGTGTCATTGGCGCGAACTGTGATCGCGCGACCATTCAGGAACGCTCCGCCACCACGTGAGCCGACGAACATCTCACCGAGCACCGGTACGTAAACGACTCCTGCGAGTGGACCAACTGCATCTGTCACTCCGATCGAGACAGCCCACATCGGCAGATCGAAGAAGAAGTTTGTTGTTCCGTCGATGGGGTCGACGTACCACGTGAGACCGGAGTCGCCGGTGTGCGCCGCGCCTTCCTCGCCGATGATCGAGTCTTGTGGACGACGTGAGCACAAACCATCGACGACAAGTGTTTCGCTGGCACGGTCGAACTCGGTGACCATGTCGGTGAGAGTCGACTTCGTGGCGACATCCGACAGGCCGCGCCGGCGTCCCGCCATCGCCATGTCACCGGCTTTACGTGCAAGTGACTCGGCGACCACCAGGCATTCGTCGATAGTCGACGTCGTGGTCAAGACGTCGTTTCCATACGGTCAGAGATTTCACGCCACTCACCGAGAGCACGTAGCACGAGCACTGCGACGATTGCGGTCCCTCCAGCGGCGAGTGTCGCTCCGATGAGGATGCCAAGACCTTCAGGTGTCGCACAGTTGCCAGAGCATTGGATGTCGACCAACGCAAAGCCGATGAGTCCGCCAAATGCTCCACCGAGACAAATCGAGACGAAGGCAAGAATGCGAGCCACGCGAGAGGGAAGAGCCGAGAGCGCGGCCGGAGACGGCATGGAGTTCGAAGTCTGTGAGCTCACATCAGAATCGTAGGTGTCGGACATCGGGACCGCATGATCGACCTGCAGTAGCGTGACGGACGAAGTGGGAACGAGCACACACGACGAAAGGTTCATCCTTCACGTCGACATGGACGCGTTCTTTGTGTCGGTCGAGTTGCTCGACCGGCCGGATCTGCGCGAGAAGCCGGTCGTTGTCGGCGGTACCGGTGACCGCGGAGTCGTTGCCGCAGCGTCGTATGAAGCACGAAAATTCGGAGTGCGTTCGGCGATGTCTGCGTACCGCGCGCGTCGGTTGTGTCCCGACGCGATATTCCTGGCACCTCGCCATCATCTCTACGCCGAGGTCAGCGAGAAGTTGTACGACCTGATGAACTCGTACACGCCATTCGTGGAGCCATTGTCGGTGGACGAAGTGTTCATGGACGTCACCGGATCGGTCCGCCTGTTCGGCGAGCCAGAGTCGATTGCCCATGACATTCGTCGCCGAGTCTTTGAAGATCTCGGTTTGACATGCAGTGTCGGAATCGCGCCAGTGAAGTTTCTGGCAAAACTCGCAAGCGAGGCAGCAAAACCCCAGGTCGCTGCAGGCAAAGTGTCGGAGGGTCACGGAGTGGTTCGAGTTCGACGGGGTGAGGAACTTCACTTTCTTCATCCGCTTCCGGTGCAGGCGTTGTGGGGGGTCGGTCCGGCGACGCTTACGCGGCTGGAGCGTCTTGGAATCGGAACGGTTGGCGATCTTGCAGAGTTGGACGAATCAGTTGTCGTGTCGGCTCTCGGCTCAGCGCACGGCGCACACCTTCACGCGTTGGCACATGCTCGCGATGAGCGTGACGTCGTTCCTGACCGTGTAGCGAAATCAATAGGACATGAAGAGACGTTCGAGCAAGACTTGTACTCGATTGAGGAGTTGAAACCGCATGTCGTCAGGTTGGCCGATGCCGTCGCGCGACGTTTGCGCCGAGCTGAGACGTCGGCTGCGACTCTGACGCTCAAAGTCAAGTTCTCAACATTTAATGTGGTGACACGCTCCGTCACGTTGTCCCAGGCGCTCACTACCGGACCAGCCATCGTTACGGCGATCATGCCGTTGGTCAGTGACATAGATCCCGCTCAAGGGGTTCGTCTCCTCGGTATTCATGCAGCGCGACTTGGCGTCAAGGTTGAAGAAGTACGCCTCTTTGACGACGTTGACGACCCCGTTGAGGCAGTCGAAGCGCAGTGGTCGGTAGCAAATGATGCGATTGACACCATCCTTGACCGTTACGGCAAGGGCGCAATCGGGCCGGCATCGACGCTTCGGGCGCGTCGGCCAGGGGAGTCACCGTTTGGCCCGCAGTGAAATTCCCACCGCCGCATTGTGCTGGAGGCTGCAAAGTGGAAAGATTTGGTCGTGGGTCTCTCAGATGACGAACAGCGCATTCTGCGCGAAATCGAACAACAGTTGGAGACCGATGAGCGATTCGCGCAAGCGGTGTCGCCATCGGGTCTGTATCGCCATTCGGTGCGCACAGTGCGGTGGGCCATCCTCGGGGTCGGTGCCGGACTCGTCATCACAGTCGCGGCATTGCAAGTGCACTTCCTTGTCTCTTTCGTAGGATTTCTGACCATGCTCATTTGTGGTCTCATGATCGAGCGCCAGGTGCGCCTCATGGGTAAGGCCGGAGTGCAAGATCTGGCGCAGACGTTGCGCCAACCCAGGTTTGCGGCGGCACGGTTCCGTTCGCGACCAGAACGTGACTGACGGCTGCCTCGCAGTCGACATTGGCGGAACAAAGCTCGCCGTCGCCCTCGTCACCGATGACGGCGTGATTCACTGGCGCGCATCACGCGCGACGCCATCTCGACATGTGTTCGCAGAACTTGCTGAGCTGTGCACGATGGCGCTCGAGCACGCTTCGACGAACGACATGGTGCTGACCGGCGTCGGGGTCGGATGCGGTGGCCCGATGAACCGACCAGCCGGGACCGTCTCGCCACTTCACATTCCCGAGTGGTGCGACTTTCATTTAGCGAAACGACTTGAGTCACTGACTCATCTACCGGTTGTGGTCGACAATGACGCGAAAGCACTGGTGATGTCAGAGGTCGTGGCCATGTCACAGCAACTGACGAATGGACGCATGGAACTATCGAATTCGACAAGCAACTGTGGCCTCATGGCCATCGTGTTGGGTACGGGCGTCGGTGCGGGACTTCATGTCGATGGTCGACTGTTACACGGCGTTACTGGCAATGCCGGACACATCGGTCACGTCGTCGTCGACCCCGATGGCGCGGAGTGTGAGTGCGGTTCGCGGGGGTGTCTCGAAGCACTGGTGTCGGGTCCTGCGATCGAGCGACGCACGGGTACGAGTGCCGCGGACGTCTCAGATGCCGAGCGGCGTATGTGTGGAGTGTGGGTCGGTCGCGCGATTGCGTCAGCGTGTGCGACGCTCAACATCAACACGGTGGTGCTCGGAGGTTCAGTTGGCCTCGGACTTGGTGAGAAGTTTCTCGGCGGCATCGACACTGCGCTCGACACTCACCACGGAGCTGCTCTGCTGCAGCGACCCGTCGTGCGATACGTGACGTTCGGTGTCGACGCGCCACTCATCGGTGCCGCAGCCCTCGTCTTTCCGCGGTCGGCAATGTCAATGGTCGATTGAATGGTGTCCAAGGAACACTGGGTAAAGTGAAGACGCAGGAGATGTGTCGGTGATGGAATCAAGAAGCGGAACAGTCGCAGTGGTCCTGTCCGTGATGGCACATCCATCCTTGTGGCCTGTCGCTCTTCGACAGTTGTTCCGCCTTGCCCCAAACGGCTGGTGGCGTCGCTGGCCGTTCTTGCCGGTGCCGGCGAGCGGGTACTTACGATTCAGGCTCGAGACGCAATATGGCTCGACGGCTGGTGAATCCGAAGCACTGCGACCGACCGATGTGGTGGACTATCTGAGATGGTGTCGCGACTGGGAACGGACAGACGGTAGGAGACCATGAGGAGCGCGCTTGTACTCAATGCGACGTACGAACCGCTCAGCGTCGTGTCTGCTCGGCGCGCCGTGTGCCTCGTGTTGTGCGACAAAGCAGAGATCATCGAGGATGAAGGCATTCCGATTCGTTCAGAGCGCATGAATGTGCCGGCTCCGACGGTGATCAGGTTGCGATACATGGTGAAGGTCCCGTTCCATCGCAGTACTGCACTGTCACGTCGGGCAGTGTTCGCCCGAGACAATCATCAGTGCGCATATTGCGGAGGCCACGCCGACAGCATCGACCATGTCATTCCCCGTTCGCGAGGTGGCAAGCACGCGTGGGACAACGTCATTGCCGCATGTCGCGCGTGCAACTTGCGCAAGCGAGACCGGACTCCCGAGGAAGCAGGCATGGCACTGAACGTCTTACCGCTCGCTCCGCGTGAGTTGTCGTGGATCACCTTCGCAGTCGGGCGTGTGCCCGACGCGTGGAAGCCCTATCTGGCGCACGCCAGCTGAATCTCATTTTTTCCCGATGTCATCTGACCTGTCTTCGGCTGTGCCGTCAGCGCCGTGGCCCACCAGGCGCCATACCGGCACTGCTGCCGACCTGCAGTCATATGACGTGACTGGTCAGAGTGCATTGCACGTGATGACGCCCGTCGCACCGGCGCTCGTACTCGGTTCGACGCAAGTGTCGTCGTCGGTGAACACGGTGAGCGCAGAGGCTGCCGGCCTCCACGTGTGCCAGCGACGCTCCGGTGGGGGCATTGTGTTTGTGCACCCGGTTGATTCGGTGTGGGTCGACGTGTTCATCTCGCGCGATGACGCGCACTGGGTCGACGATGTGGGTCGCAGCTCGCTGTGGCTCGGTCATGCATGGGTCGACGCACTAGCTGCGTGCGGCATGGTCGGTGCGCGCGTGTACGACGGGCCGATGCAACGAGGCAACAGTGGTGCAGTCGTGTGTTTCGCTTCATCGGCACCGGGGGAAGTCTTCGTTGACGAGATGAAAGTGGTGGGCATCAGCCAACGACGCAGCCGCGACGGTGCTCGTTTCCAATGCATCGCGTACCTCCGCTGGGCTCCGGAGGAATGGACGAGCCACCTCACCGATGAATCAGTCGCCGCGACGACGTCGTCACTTGCTGTCCATGCTGTGTCTGCAGATGCAGACGTCCTGATTCAACATCTTCATCGAGCACTCGCGAATCATTAGTCGACGTCCCTGGTGCGATCCACCGGGTGCGCCACCTAACTGTTTCTGGCCGACCAGACCACCGTGCCGACCAGACCACCGTGCGTTCCACCGCGTGTCGCCCGGGCCGTTCCGTGGGGCGCGGTGGGGGGAGTGGTGGTCCAAAGTGGGGTGAAATGGTTGACAGTGGGGTGA
>SXWG01000170.1 GCA_005789925.1 Actinomycetota bacterium
GCACTCTTTGGTCAGGCATGTTTCACCTCCGGCATGGCCAAGAACACCTACGGCACCGGAAGTTTCGTTCTGATGAACATCGGCACGACATGTCCACCTCCGAGCGAAGGAATGTTGACCACCGTCGCATGGGACCTTGGTTCAGGTGCTCCGACGTATGCATTGGAAGGCGCGGTGTTTGTCACTGGCGCCGCAGTGCAGTGGCTCCGCGACGGACTTGACATCATCGAATCTTCTTCTGACATCGGACCGTTGGCCGCAACGGTGACCGACAACGGCGGCGTGTACGTCGTCCCCGCGTTCACCGGACTCGGAAGTCCTTGGTGGGACCCATATGCACGAGGAACAATCGTCGGCATCACACGCGGTACCACCCGCGCACACTTCGCCCGAGCCGTGGTCGAAGCGATGGTGTTCCAAACTCGCGATGTCATCGAAGCGATGATGTCCGTGAGCGGCACGACCTTGTCAGAACTACGCGTCGACGGCGGTGCTGCGGTCATGGACGACATGCTGCAGATGCAGGCCGACGAGCTCGGTGTGTCGGTGTTGCGCCCGACCGATTCAGAAACCACCGCGCTCGGTGCGGCATATCTTGCCGGTCTCGGCACCGGCGTGTGGAAGAACCTGCAGGAAATCGGCGACACATGGCACCTCGACAAACGGTTCGATGCAGGCGAAGAATCTGGCAACTATTCGACGTGGTTGCGAGCCGTCGAGCGAAGTCGCTCATGGGAGCGACTCTGAGTCTTTGACTGATTGGTCAACCCAATTTCGGTAGACCACGCTTCAGATTGTGAAGGCCTTGCCTGATTCGCTGCTCGTTTTCGATGAGGGCGAAGCGCACGAAACCTTCGCCGCCCGGGCCGAATCCGACACCAGGCGACAACGCGACATCGCACTCACGCACGAGATGCGAACAGAATTCGACGGAGTTCATCTCGGTATAAGGCTCCGGAATCTGCGCCCACACGAACATCGAACCTTTCGGTTTCGGAATGTCCCACCCGAGCCGTCCGAGACCGTCGATGAGGACATCACGGCGAGCCTCGTAGATGGAGCAGATCTCTTTCGGATAATCCGCTGCTTCGTTCATGGTGACTGTTGCAGCGATTTGAATCGGCTGGAAAGTTCCGTAGTCGAGATAGCTCTTTAGCTTTACCAAGGCTTGCACCACCGCCGAATTACCGACGAGAAAAGCAACCCGCCATCCGGCCATGGAGAAGCCCTTGGTCATCGAATACAACTCGACAGCACATTCTTTTGCACCTTTGGCCTGAAGAATAGATGGCGGCTTGTACCCATCGAACCCCATGTCGGCATACGCGAAGTCGTGCACGACGATCATGTCGCGTTCACGACAGAAATCGACGACACGTTGCATGAAGTCAAGATCGACGGTCGCACCAGTCGGGTTGTGCGGGAAAGAAATGACGAGCACACGCGGCTTTGGCCAGCCGACATTCCACGCAGTCTCAAGGTTGCGGAAGAAGTCGCCGGTGAAGTCTTCACGAGCAGCAGGATCAGCGAGGCTGCGCATCGGCACTTGCCGAAGATCGGCACCAGCAAAGAGCGGACCGAATATGTGAATGGGATAGCTCGGGCTGGGAACGATGGCTGCATCACCCCGATCGAGAAGCACCCACATCAGGTGACTGAATCCTTCCTTGGAACCGATGGTGTTGGTGATTTCAGTCTCGACGTCGAGGTCGACATTCCAATTGCGCTTGTACAGATCGGCGATTGCTTCACGCAACTTCGGCAGACCACGTGACACCGAGTAGCGATGGTTCTTGCTGTTGTGTGCCGCTTCGGCGAGTTTCTCGACGGCGATGTCAGGTGATGGCAAGTCAGGGTTTCCGAATCCGAGGTCGATGACATCGGAGCCCGCGCGACGCGCTTCGATCTTCAGACCATTGATGATGGTGAAGACGTAGGGCGGCAGGTTCGTGATTCGGCGAAAGTCCATCGAGCAAAAACTAGTGGAGTCGACCCAACAAAGCGGCACCAATTGCGCCTGATCGTTCCCCATGTTTCGCAGCGACCACGTCCGGGCATGGTCGCTGCTCGGACGAGTACAGATGCTCACGCAATCTGTCCTTCACGACCGGCAAGAACATGTCTGCCGACTCGACGACTCCGCCACCGAGCACGATGACTTCAGGATCGAACGCATTCACAAGGTTCGCGAGACCGAGGGCAACCCAATCCGCGAACGTCTGCATTACAGACAGCGCATCAGCATCACCGCGGGCAGCACGCCTCGCGACGACTTCACCGTCCTCGCCACCCGAAAATTGACGTAGTGCAGACCCAGACGCGTAGCGCTCCCAACATCCGCGTTTGCCACACGGACACGGAGTGCCGTTGGCGACGATCACCATGTGGCCGATTTCTCCGGCAAATCCGTGCGCACCACGATGTACTTTCCCATCGACGACCCATCCCCCGCCGATTCCCGTTCCGAGCGTGACCATCATCACGTGTCGTGATCCACGTGCAACTCCCGTCGCCCACTCCGCATATGCGGCAGCCGTCGCATCGTTCTCGACATGCACACGCCAACGTCCCACGTCGCGCAGACGCTTCCCGAGCGCCACGTCCGCTGCATCGCGCAGATTCGGTGATGCGCGAACGACTCCATCTGGTGTCACGAGCCCAGGTGCACCGACGCCCAACACGGGCACACGACACCCAAGACGCTCCTCGATTGCTGACACCATGTCGATGAGATGCTCAGCCAGATGGTCCGCACTCGGAGTCTCTCGACGGGACTCGTCGATGACAGTGTCACCTCGCAGAACAAGCGCAAGACACTTCGTGCCTCCGATATCGACACCGATTGCAAGGTCGCCGCCAGTCGCGACGCCATCTGCAGTCATGTTGCTCGACTGCTACGCCGCAGAAGATTCGGCGCGCACCTTCAATTCCTTGAGGGTGTTGAGAATGCGGACTTCCGCACGACGCTTCACGAAACCGGGCAAGGGAATGATGAGTTCGATGTCGATCTCATAGAACACCTGCGTGCCACCTTCGACGTCGACGAACGAATACGCACCGTCGATTGATCGCATGATGTCGCCCTCGACAAGATGCCAGGCGAGACGTGATGGGGCGTCGCTGTAGTCATATGACAACGTGTAGTGCGTGCTGCGTCCGAGTGCAGAGGCGCGGAACTCGACTTGCGACGCTCGACCTTGGTCATCACGCGAGAGGATTTTTGCTTCCTTCACGTCCTTGGCCCACTCTGGATATCGCTCGAAATCGAGCGCGATTGCGTAACACCGCTCAAGCGGAGCAGCAATCAATGTGGTCAGCGCGGCGCGGTCACTCATGGTCCTCATCTTGCCACTCGGGGGCTTCCGAGATAGCGACATCCGCACGAGCATCAAAATGACCGTGTCGCGAACCCCATAGGCCGTTCAGACCAAGACCGAGCATCGGGACCAATATTCCGAACGCAAGGGTGCTGCCGGGTTTTCCGTCAGTCTCTGGTCGTGCCAGTGCCGTTGCTAGTGCCACCACGCACTGAATAGCAAGACATGTATTCATCAGGCGCCTGGTGCGCGAGTCGGCCACATCGCCGAGGAGGAAAAACAGTGCAGCAACTCCGATGACATCGCGTCGACTGCGCTGCACAGCAGCCCAGTAACCAAGCAGAAACGTGACCACTCCGACACTGAAACATGCAAGAGCCACAACGACAGCGATTGTCTGTGATGGCTGCTCGAACACGACAGCCGATGCAATCGCCGTCAACACGAACAACGTGGTGAGCCGGATGTTCCATGCCGGAATGGAGGTTGTCATCATGCGCCCGTCATCATGACAGCGCATCGAGCGCTTGCCCGAGTCGCACAGCCAAAACGTCGTAGCTGAATTCCGAGATGGCTCGCTGTCGCGCAGCCTCTCCCATGGCAAGGCGCGTGGCATCATCATCGAGCAAGGTCACCAACGAATCAACCAGAGCATCGACGTCGTTCGGGTCGTCGATGACAAGACCAGTCTGACCGTGCTCGACCGCCTCGGCCGCTCCTCCACTTCGACCGGCGATCTGCGCAACTCCGCAGGCTGCGGCTTCGAGAAAGACGATGCCGAATCCTTCTTGTTCGAGCCCTGCCCATCGATTCCGACACATCATCGTGAACACATCGGCACATCCGTATAGCCGCGGGAGGTCGTCGTGAGGCACCCTTCCGAGGAACATGACTGGTGCTCCTAATTCGCGGGCGAGGGCCTTCAGCCGTGATTCGTCTCGACCCGTGCTGGCAATGACCACGAGCAAATTCTCACGGTCACGTGCGAGACGAGCCGCCGCACGTATGACAGTGTCGAAACCTTTTCGCGGAACAAGTCGGCTGATACCCAACACGACTTCAGCATCGTCGGGCACACCGAAGTGTCGCCTGGCAGACAGTCGCTGCTCACGATCAAGTGGGACAAAGCGTTCACAGTCGACACCTGGCGGTACGACGGTCACAGGAAGATCGCGACCCGCTGCGTGCACTGCCTCTGCCCCTGGGTATCCACCAGCAGCGATGATGCGGTCGGCACGTCGCAGAACATGTCCGAGCAATTGCTTCGAACCTGGCAATCGCCCCGGCACGGTGACTTCTGCGCCGTGCAGCACCACTGCATAAGGAAGTTTGATCGACGGCCCGATGAGCCCGAGAGGGATAGCTGGGTCGATGACCACCAAGTCAGCACCGACATCGGCTGCCAGCGTGTTCACTCTGTTCACCATCCACGGGTGTGGCAGCAGCACTGGTTCACGCGTGCGCTCGATGCGAAACGGCTGAGCGGCATCGAATTCCTTGGTGCCGGCGTATGGACTCGTGAGAACGGCGAATGACTCGGGAGGTAATCGACGCCACCATTCCCAGAGCAACGACTGAATGCCACCGATCTTTGGCGGGAAGTCATTTGTGACGAGCAGATGCTTCATAGGTCGTCCCGACAGGTTGGCAGATGGGCCAACTCATGCCGCACCATTTCATCGGGGTCATCACTGACAATGGACAACAGTGCCGACAGCCCGAGCCTCGCGCATGCCCATGCAGCATGGGCCCGCAACACAGGTTCGTGTGA
>SXWG01000171.1 GCA_005789925.1 Actinomycetota bacterium
AGCATGTGGCTCGTCAACTCGTACCGCGTCAGTCCTTGCATCGCTGCGATGATCTCGTGACGTCCGTTGCGCAAGTACCGCTGAACCGGTCCGTCATAACCACTCAGCACGCCGTCTGGCAGGAACAATTGTGACACGGCGTGGAAGTCTCGTGTGTCCACACAGTGTGCATAATCCTCGACGAGACGTCGAAGTTCGAATCGATCGTTCAAGCGATGGTCAGTCATAACCAGTGTGCGTTCAGAGCGACGCGTCGTAGCGCTGCTTGATGTCTGCGAGCACGCTGGGGGCATCTTCCATCGTCTTGGCAAACATGTGGAGAGGAAGGTGAATCGCCGTCGCACCTGCATCGACGAGCGCCGGCACATTCTCCATCGTCTTCGCCAGGTCGAACGATCCATCATCGTTGCGCGCGAGTGGAAGTGGACCTTGCACGCGAAGAAGTTCGGGGTTGCGACCGCGAGCCGCCATTGCTTCCTTCACGGTGCGAGCGCCATCGCGCACACCTTCGATCGACTCACCCATGATCGGAATCCACCCGCTTGCCCAGCGCGCCATGCGTGACAAGCTGGTCGGGGTGAAGGTTCCGGCAAACCACAACGGAACACCACCTTCTTGCACCGGCTTTGGCACCACATAGATGTCGTCGAAATTCACAGTGGGTGAGTGGTAACTGGCTGGCGTGTTGTTCCACAATTCGACGACCGCGCCCATCACGTCGGTGAAGATGCGACCTCGCTTGTCCCAGTCGAGGCCGGCCGCGTCGTACTCTTCGCGTTGCCAACCGATACCCACACCGAGATCAAGACGTCCGTTGCACATCACATCGAGAGTCGCTGTGGTCTTTGCAAACAATGTCGCGCCACGCAACGAAGGCAACACCACGCCAGTGCCGAGGCGGATTCGTGACGTGCGAGCAGCGATACCGGCGAGCAGGGTGAGCGGCTCTGGCCACTGTGCGTCGGGCGGAGTGGGGAACTTGCCCCACCGATATTCCTGGGTGTTGTTCCCCATGACCACATGGTCGACCACCACGACACGGTCGAGGCCGGCATCTTCGACCATTGGTCCAAGATCGAGGAATCGGCGCCAGTCCCCGTTCGGCATCCATGGGCCGAAGTTCGGGAGGCCGACAGAAAGGAGTGGTCGCTATGTCATGAGACCATTCTGGTCGCTGGTCGCAGCAAGACAGCCAACGTCGGGGCGAGCGCTGAGCGCCGGCCGCCATTGTTAGGATTTCAGGTGAGACGAGGTATCACCTGAGGTGATGTACCGCGATGAGTTGAACAGAAGGGGAAAAACCATGTTTATCCGTAAGTTTGTCGCCGGTGCCGTGTTGGCATCGGGTTTCGCAATAGCTGGTGGTGCAAACGTCGCATTCGCCTGTCCGTACACGCTCCAGCAAATATCGTCGACGCCGTCAATTGCGCAACAGATCATGATGAGCCCAACGCTCCAACAGCAGTGCGCCTCACTTATGCAAGGTGGTGGCTCGCAGACTGGTGGAGCAACGATGCCGGGTATGCCATCTGGTGGAAGCACGCAGACTCCTACTGGCACTCCAACCGGTGGAGCAACGATGCCTGGTATGCCAACAAGCGGCGGCACAACGTCTGCTCCGACAGGTGGTGGCGCGACATGCGCGGTGAGTGACTCAATCATCAAGATGATGGATCAGAAGAACTTCCAGATCATGTTGCAGGGTCAACCCGGTTGCTCTTCGAAGGCCTCGCTTGTTGGCACAGGACTCTCTGCCATGCCGACTGGTGGCTCGATGCCGAACACAGGTGGTGGAACCGGTGGCATGCAGATGCCTGCAGGTGGAACCTCGATGTTTACCCCGACGCAGACCACCTGTTCGTTGGCAAGCGACTTCACGTCAGCAAAGCCAGAAGACATGATGAAGAAGTTCGAGGCGTTGTCGAACGAACAGAAGATGGCGTGCTCAAACGGATTCCGCTCAGCAATGCAGGCACAGGCAACAGCGATGCCATCGACCGGGGGCATTCAGATGCCGACGAACATGGCCCAGTTTGACCCGAGCAAGATGAGCCAGCTCATGCCGACGCAGATGATGAATTTCACCCCGACGCAGATCGCGCAGATGAAGCCGACGGCGATGGCCGGAATGACCGCATCGCAGTTCACGATGCTTCCGCCAACGGCGATGGCGGGCTTCAAGCCTGATCAGTTGGCCAAGATGGCTGCCGACATGTTCGCTGCCATGACCCCTGAGCAGATGGCAAAGTTCAACCCGCAGGCTCTCACTGCAATGAAGCCGACGCAGTTCGCGCAACTGCCACCCGATGCGATGGCGTCGATGACCTCGAAGCAATTCATGGCACTTCCGCCGACCGCAATGACGGCAATGTCACCAGAGCAGTTCGCCAATTTGCCGAACAGTGTCCTCGGCGCATTCAAGCCCGCGCAGTTCGCGCAGATGTCTGCTGTAGCATTCACCGCGTTCTCCACAGATGACATCGCCGCGATGAGCGCGAAGGTCTTCGCTGCGATGAAGCCCACGCAGTTCGCCAACATGCCGGCTGAGGCGATGATGGGCTTCAAGCCATCACAGTTCACCATGTTGCCGCCGACAGTCTTTGGCCAGATGAAGCTGGATCAGGCAGCACTCCTGCCGCCGACGGTGTTCTCTGTGCTGAAGCCCGAGCAGCTGCTGAAGATGGCAGCCGAGTTGCTCGGTCAGCTGTCACCAGAGCAGATTGCAAAGTTCGCTCCCAAGGCGATCGCAGCATTGAAGCCAACCCAGCTGGCAGAGATCGAGCCAAAAGCATTCGGTGAGTTGAGTGGCAAGCAGTTGTCGCAACTCGGACCGAAGCAGGCAACTGGTGTCACCGTCGAACAGTTGGGCGAGCTCGATGAGACGCAAGAGAAGGCACTGAAGAAGTCCTTCATCGCCAAGTTGTCTGCTGCAGAGAAAGCAGTACTCGCGGACTGACGCTCTACACCTAAAGTCAGGGGCATGAAGAAATTCGTGTCTCTGGCTTTTGTGTTTCTGCCCCTCATCGCGACCGTGGGGTGCTCGTCGTCCTCCGACGACGCATCAACTGAACAATCAGCAGTCGACACGACGATGCCGACGCAGACGAGCGACACGACCGCTCCAATCGGTAATGCGACCATGCCAGCTGAGAACATGGTTATTGACGTGCGAACACCGGCGGAGTTTGCCGAAGGGCATCTTGATGGTGCGATCAATCTCGATCTCGAAGGGGGAGCCTTCGAGCAACAGCTCTCGACGCTGAGCAAGGACGGAACATATTCGATTTACTGCCGCTCGGGACGTCGCTCTGCAGTAGCAGTGGAGATGATGAAAGAAGCGGGCTTCATCTACGTCATCGATCTTGGGGGTCTGGAAGATGCACAGACAGCGACGGGTCTGGAGATCGTGAAGTGAACGTCCCCGAGAGCCCAAAGATCGACGGCGTAGAGCCGATCTTCCGCCACCTCGACGATGCTGACATGGGTTGGCGTGCCGTGAAGGCACAAAAGAATGCGGATGGATCTGTGTCGCATGTGTGGGAGAAATGGTTTGCGTTCAGCCCCGATCCACAGTATTTGTCTTTGTATGCGAAGTATGACCCCGGAATGATCGTGCGTCGGCATGGTCACTTCAGCCCTCATGTCGTTTTCGTGCTTGAAGGTGACGTGTGGTTCGGTGACAGGCATTGTCCTGCTGGAACGCATATCGAGTTGCCATTTGGTGCGGCGTTCGGGCCGGTACGGGCAGGCGACAGAGGTGCTCTTATGTTCGAGGTGATGCTTGGTGACCCGCGAAGTTGGGGGGATCAACCCGAGCTTTTCGACGCAGAGCTTGCTGCCAACGGTGCATCAGTTCTTCCAGATCCGCCACTCGAGTTTCCCGCATGGCTGTCAGACCTACGTGCACATTGGGCTGGGAGTGAGAAGCACTCCGATTGACGGTGACTCCTCAGTTGACGAGTTGGGTCACCTCGTAGGTACAACAACCACTGGAATTGTGCTGTGGTGCACAACGTAATCTGCGACTGACCCGAGCAGCATTCCGGTGAGAGCCCCATGTCCACGGGCACCAATGACGACGAAGTCAGCGTCGTTCACCTTGAGTGCGTCGCGTGCATCGCCGTGTACGAGAGACTTTTTCAGTGTGATGCCACGGTCTTTCGCCGTTGGCTCGGCAGTGGCAACCATCTTGTCAAGCATCGCCTTTGTCGCGGAGTCATCAACGTCGTAGGCCATCATCATTTCGGCGCCGTACACGTAAGGGTGCCACGCATGAACGATGGTGATCGAATCACCTGAATGTGCGTGTTCGATTGCCCAGTTGATTGCTTTACGTGAGTTCACCGAGCCGTCGGTACCGACAACTATGTGATGAGAATGTTCTGGTGACGTCGTCATGCGTTCAACCTATGAACACATCTGTTCCGGTGGCAAGTACGTGTGTTGCTCTCTTCTCCACTTCGTGTACAAGTACTTGTACATTGCCCTTCAGCATCAGTGGGAAGTCACAGTAGGTGGGTCTCACATGGGAGGAAATTGTCGCAGATGTGGTGTCGTCGAAAGATGCAAGTTGCCGTCGTCGCTCTCGTGTCAACACGGCTTGGCACGGCCCCGCACTGCTCTTCCATTGTCCATTCCAGATCTCAACTTTCGCGTCGATCTGACGCGGGCGATCTCTTCATCATTTAATTTCACACAATTGAACTGCACATCTGGAACGACACGTTTTC
>SXWG01000172.1 GCA_005789925.1 Actinomycetota bacterium
CACCCCCGAACTAGGTCGAACTGCGAGCACCGAATCGGTGCTGTTCGGCCCGTGTCGCAATCCGTGGAACCTCGGATATTCCACCGGTGGTTCATCTGGAGGAAGCGCAGCCGCGGTCGCTGCAGGAATCGTTCCCGCAGCCCACGCCACTGACGGAGGTGGTTCGATTCGTATCCCTGCTGCCGCGTGCGGATTGTTCGGTCTGAAGCCGAGCCGCGGCCGTGTCACGGCAGCCCCCTCGCATGCGTTGTTTCGGGGTCCGTTGTCCATCGCGCACGCAGTCACCCGAACTGTGCGGGACTCGGCTCTTCTCCTTGATGTCGCCCACGGAGCACATGTCGGAGACCCGTATGTCATCGCCCCGCCAGAGCGGCCGTATGTGAGAGAAGTGGGCGAAAGCCCAGGACGACTTCGTGTGGCTGTCGACATGGCGACACCGAGTGGAGTGGAGGTGCACGATGATTGCGCCCGAGTCGTGAATGAGACGGTCGACCTCCTCGAGTCGCTCGGACACTCAGTCTTTCGAGCGCGTCCCCCATTTCCGTTGGATGCGCTGGCCGCGTGCATGCAGATCTACATGGGCGTCCCGATGGCCGCCGACATCGATGCGTTCTTGCGTGAGGAAGGTCGGGCACTTCGTGATGACGACCTCGAGGCACTGACGCGATACATCTACGAGATGGGCAAGGAGGCTCGAGCCGTCGACCTCGCGCATGCAGCGGGCGAGCTCGAGCGTGCCGCCCATGAAATCGGTGAATTCTTCACCGATCACGATGTGCTCGTGACTCCGACACTTTCTCGACAAGTCCCGCCTCTCGGATTACTCGACACCATGAACATGTCGTCCATTGCGACGCACGCAGGTGCCTATTCGGCTCTCACGAGCCCGTACAACATCACTGGTCAACCTGCGATGTCACTTCCGCTCGGCGTTGACTCAAACGGTTTGCCTGTCGGAGTGCAGGTCGTTGCATCGTTCGGACGCGAAGACCTGTTGCTTCGACTCGCAGCGCAAGTTGAAACTGCTGCACCGTGGCGCGTCACCCCGGTCTGGCCACCCAAGGCCCCGTGACGCGAAGCCGAATGGGTTCGTGTCGGTTCACTCGAATATCGACTAGATCTCGACGCGCGAGCCGACTTCGAACACCCGGTCGCTCGGCAGGTTGAAGAACCGGACGGCGCTGTCGGCGCCGCGGTTCAACATGACGAAGAGGTGTTCTTGAAGCGGATTCATGCCTGGAGCTTTGCCTGCCACGATCGATTCGTGACCGATGAAATAGGTGACGTCATCGGGGTCGTACACCAGGCCGCGATGCTCGAGTCGGGAGAGTGCATCGGGCACGTTCGGCTCTTCCATGAAGCCGAACTCGAGTTGCACTTGGAACACGCCGGGAGCAACCTTTGTGATCTGAGCCCGCCGCGACGGGTCGACGCGCGGTTCGTCGGTGGTGTCCACCGACACGATGAGCGTGCAGTCGTGCAGCACCTTGTTGTGCAGCAAGTTGTTGACCAGTGCCGGTGGTGCCTTGCCGAGGTCTTTGAACATGAAGACTGCGGTTCCGTCGACACGTTTGATGTTCTCGGTTTCATCCAGAAATGTCTCGAGTGGTCGTTCGCCTCTATGAATGCGAAGTGCCACGAGGTTTCGGCCTCTGCGCCACGTCTGCATCTGCACCATGAGGAAGATCGCAACGGCAAGAGCGAACCAACCACCGTGAGGAATCTTGATGAGGTTGGCACCGACGAAGCCGGCTTCGATAATGAGCATTGGGACGCAGACGGCCAAAGCTTTTGCGCGGCTCCAATTCCAATTGACGGTGAGAACACGGAAGAAGAGCAGTGTGGTGATCGCCATGGTCAGAGTCACCGCGATGCCGTAGGCCGCGGCCAAGTTGCTGGCGGTTCGAAAACCGAGAACGCATCCCACGCACGCGACCATGAGCACCCAGTTCACGAGTGGCACGTAGATCTGCCCGGAATGTTGCTGAGACGTATGACGAATCGCGATACGAGGGAGATAGTCAAGCTGCACGGCCTGCGCGGTCAATGAGAACACACCCGAGATGAGGGCCTGTGAAGCGATGATCGTCGCAAGAGTCGCGAGAATGACAACAGGCAGCAGCACCGGCTCGGGTGCCATCCGAAAGAACACGCTTTCGATGTCCTCGGGATTTTCAAGGAGAAATGCGCCCTGTCCCCAGTAGTTGAGCACGAGCGATGGAAGGACCATGCCGTACCAACCGAACATGATTGGGCGACGACCGAAGTGGCCCATGTCGGCGTAGAGAGCTTCACCACCGGTGACGACAAGGAAGATTGACCCGAGTGAAAGGAACGCCTTTCCTGTCTCATGGGTGAAGTACTGAATTGCGTAACTCGGGTTGATCGACTGCAGGATTTCCGGTGCGTCGAAGACATGAGAGAGGCCGAGAAGCGCGAGTGTCGCGAACCACACCATCATGATGGGTCCAAAGACCTTGCCCACAGCGCCAGTACCGCGACTTTGAACGAGAAACAGGCCCACGAGAATCACGACCGCGATCGGCAACACCCAGGACTCGAATGATGTCGAGACTTCCTCGAGTCCTTCGACAGCTGACAACACGGAAATTGCAGGTGTGATGATGCCGTCTCCATACAGAAGCGCAGTTCCGAACACACCCAGAGAGACGAGCGCACCCGTTGACGCGCGAGTCGTTGTTGTCGAACCTCGACGCCCCATGACGAGTGCGGTGAGAGCGAGGATGCCGCCTTCACCGCGGTTGTCGGCCCGCATGACGAACATCAGATACTTGACCGAAATGATGAGGATGAGGGCCCAGAAGGCAAGTGAGCAGACTCCGAACACGTTGATGCGGTCGACGGTCATCACGTGCGACTTCTCGGTGAATGCTTCCTTCAAGGCATATAGCGGACTCGTTCCGATGTCTCCGTACACGATTCCGAGTGCACCCAGCGCGAGCGCGACAGTTCCGGCACGTGAGTGTCCGTCGTGGTGCTCGTCATGGCCATGGCCGTCATCGTTTGACTCGGCCCGCCGCTTGGCCTCTTCCTCTTGGGCGAGGCGACGCGCAAGTTCAACCGACTCGGCGCCGGCGGTCTGATCAGATCCCACGAGGAACTGAGGCTCGTGGTCGATCGGAGTCTGGAGAGAGGTGCTTCACCATCAAGCTGACGATTTTTCCTGGTCGAGTCTCCAATTGGTCGATCTCCACGAAGCCCTCCCGAATGTGGAATCGGAGCGAACCCTCATTCGGTGGTTTTACGTTCACTTCAAGCGCGAACAGAGGGGCAGTGGTCCTCTGTTCCACCTCCCGATACATGGCTCCTCCATAGCCACGACCTTGATGCTCCGAATCGAATGCGACTCGATCGAGATACACGAACTCGGGAAATCGGTCGCAGAAATACCGATAATTCGGACTGTCATAGCCGGTGTCGGGTGGAAGCACCATGCAGAAGCCGACGACCTGCCCGTCTACTTCAGATGCAAGGGCGATGCTGCACATCGAGAGGATCTCATTCATCGCATCGCGAGGCTCGTCGCCCACAGCAGGCGTGTTTGCTTGATTGATGCGCCATGCCACATCAAGGTCGCTCGATGTCAGGTCTCGAATTATCACCATGTGATTCTGGCCCGTGTTCAACGGGGTCGCGAATTTGGGGAATGATGAGAGCGTGATTCACCACTATCTCACCGCCCGAGCTGAACTCGACACCCCGGGATCGCCGTTCGCCACCACCGTCGTCGAGGTGAATGGCATACCGGCGAAGACTTTTGCTGCAGCACCTCCGAACATGCGTGTGTTGTGGGAGATGACGGCAGGTCACGGTGACAAGGACTACCTGGTGTACGAAGACGAGCGATACAGCTACTCAGAAGTGCACGCTCAGGTACGCAAGCTTGCGGCACACCTTGTGGCCAGCGGAGTGACGCGTGGCGAGCGCGTGGCAATTGCGATGCGTAACTATCCCGAGTGGGTTGTCGGCTACTGGGCGACTGTGTCGATCGGTGCAGCAGTCGTCGGCATGAACGCATGGTGGACATCACCCGAGATGGAATATGCATTGAAAGACAGCACCCCAGTGGCGCTCATCGCCGATGACGAACGTCTCGAACGCCTCTCGCACATCTCTGGACTTCACCCGATACATGTCATCGCC
>SXWG01000173.1 GCA_005789925.1 Actinomycetota bacterium
GAAGACATCGAGAACCTGCACATGTTGTCGTGGGAACTGGGTGTCAAGGCTGTCGCCATCTATCGCGACAACTGCAAGGTCGGTCAACCACTGTCCACTGCGAAGAAGGACGACAAGAAAGACGGTGCGTCTGGCGAAGCGACTACCGCAGCGACGCAGGTCATCGAGCGGGTCGTCGAGAAGATCGTCACCAAGCCGGTGCGCCAGAAGTTGCCACGTTCACGTCGTGGTCGCACCTTCGAGTTCCGCGTGGCGGACTGCAAGGGTTTTGCGAACATCGGTGAGTACGAAGACGGCCGTCCTGGTGAGGTGTTCCTGACGGTGTCGAAGCAGGGCTCGACCCTGAGTGGCATCATGGATGCGTTCGCCAAGTCCATCTCGTACGGCTTGCAGTACGGCGTGCCGTTGCGTGCGTTTGTGGAGGCGTTCACCAACATGCGCTTCGAGCCCGCCGGCATGACCGACCACCCGGACATCCGTATCGCGTCGTCGATCATGGACTACCTCTTCCGTCGCCTCGCACTTGAGTACTTGACATACGACGAGCGGGCCGAGTTGGGCATCTTCAGTCGCGATGAGCGTCTGCAGCCGACCCTGCCAGGTGTCGAAGAGAGCGTCGTCGAGACGTCGATGGGTTCCGAAGTGGTCGCCGACCCGAAGACCATTCCGTCAGCATCAGAACTGAGCCAACAGATCGAGCTCGGTCTTGCTCCGACAGCGCCGAGCACAGATCACTCACCAGCAGGTGGCATCGCACGTCACAGTGATGCACCGATGTGCTTCCAGTGCGGAGTGCAAATGAACCGTGCTGGTTCATGTCATGCATGCCCGTCTTGCGGAAGCACCAGCGGCTGCAGCTGACGAGACTCACATACGAGAGCAAAGCCCCGGCCGTGTGCCGGGGCTTTGTCGTGTCAGGAGCGCGTGCGTCGGGTGCGTGCCACGTACACGAGTGCGAGTCGAGACATTGAGGGCAAGTTGGGCTCGTGACATGTAGAGCTCTTCGTCAGGCGTCCACGGTCAAACTACCACCGCATCAATACGCGATTCAGGGCTGCGGAGTCCACGGCCCTTTCGCATCTAGGTCATACACGGTGAGGTGCCACTCTTTGATCAGGTCGAGACTCACATGGACAGAACCTGTCGACTCGGTGTCGCAACAGCAAAGCGCAAGTGTCGCCTCGACCATTTCTTCCATTGACTCAATTTGGTCCTTGCGCACGAAGTCTCCGATGAGAATCTGCGCACCTTCGCTCATGACCGCAGCACGAGGCTCGATGGTGTTGATGCGTATGCCGTTGCCGTACATCTCGACCGCAAGGTCGTTCGTGACGCGGTTCAGGGCCGCCTTGGACGAACCGTAGATGCCGTGGCTGGTGTGGGTCTGGCGGAACGGTGGCCCTTCGTTGTGCTTGGCGGTCGCGCTCGACACGTTCACGATCCATCCCTCACCTCGCGAGATCATCGATGGAAGAACTTGCTGGCAAATTTCAAGGGGGGCGAAGGTGTTGACTTCGTAGGTGAGCCGCAGCCGCTTGCCGGGATACTCGAGCAATGGGCCGTACATCGCAGCTGCAGCGTTGTTGATGACGACATCGATGCGGCCGTCGAAGTGGCTGAGCGCGGCGGGAATGATGCCGAGTCGACTGGACTGGTCTGCAAGGTCGGCGACATGCGCGCGTGCCGTTGCGCCGAGTGCTTCGCAGGTCGCGACAGTCTCTCGAAGGCTGCCAGGAACCTTGTCGTGAGGGTCGAGGTGGCGGGCGACGATGAACAAGTTGGCACCCTCCGCAGCGAGACGGCGAGCAAGCGAGGCCCCGATGCCGCGGCTTGCTCCGGTGACGACCACATTGCGTCCCTCGAAACGTCTGAGTGTCATCACTTCACCAACTTCGCTTCTTGCAGGAAGGCGAGAGTGCATTCACCGATGTAGTCACAGTCCTCGTCTGACAATGAGTGGTTGTTGGGCAGGATCAAGCCCCACTCCATGACATTGTCGGCATTGGGTAGGCCTTGGTCTGGCTGACGAAAACGTGAATGGCGGAACGCTGGTTGCCGTGCCGCGTTGCCAGTCCACACCATGCGTGTGTCTATTCCGTGAGACTCCATGAACTGCTGATACTCGGCACGTCTGATGCCGCTGTCTTTGTTGATGATGATGGGAAACATGTGCCAACCGGTCTCCACACCCTCTGTGAGGCGTGGGAGCGTGAAGAACTGGGGCCACTTGGCGAAGTGTGACGAGGTGATGTCGAAGTTCCGTTGCCGGCGAGCCAAGTTGTCGTGGAGTTTGTCCAGTTGCACGAGGCCGAAGGCGGCAGAAAGCTCAGACGGCTCGAAGTTCCAACCGACCTCGTCGAAGATGAAGAGGTCGTCATATTCGATGTCACCTTCGATCTCGGAAAAGAAGCGGGAGCCTGCGGTCTTCTGAGACCCGAAGAGTTTGACTTCGGAGCGCCGACCCCACCGGCGCAATAACAGAGCCTTGTCGGCCATCTCGTCATCATCGAGACACACCATGCCACCAGTGCCGGCGGCGGTGATGATGTGCGAGAGCGCGAACGATGTGAGGCTGATGTCTGCCCGCGTGCCGGTGGGTGTTCCGCGAAGTGTGAGGCCCAGAGCGTCACACGAGTCCTCAATCACCTTCAGGCCGTGACGATTTGCGACGTCGCGGATGTGGTCCCAATCTGGTGCGTTTCCGATGAGATTGGGAACGAGTATTGCCTTCGTCTTGGGGCCGATCATCTCTTCGATCTTGTGGACGTCGATTTGGAACGTGTCCGGTGTGACGTCAACGAACACCGGTACCAAACTCGCACGAATCATGGGGGCGATGTCGGTGGAAAAGGTGACCGACGATGTGATGATCTCATCGCCGGGGGACAAACCGAGAACGTCGATGGCCAAGTACAGCGCCGATGATCCTGAGTTGCACATAATTCCGCGCTTCTTGCCGAAGAGGGTGGCGACGCGACGTTCCATCTCGCGCACGTTCTTGCCGATGCGCAGTGCAGTTGGGCCTCCTCGGAGGACGCTCACCACCGCCTCAATCTCGCGTTCATCGTGCACCGATCCGGCGTATTCGATGCGGCGTGTTCCGTGAGCCATTCGCGTCATGTCATGTCCTCTGAGATGTCGATTGATAGGGCGTCTTTTCCAGGTCACGGAGGAGACGCTCGAGCAGGTCGGCCAAACGTTCTTTGTCGTCGCGCGACCATTCGTCGAGTACGGACGTGAGGTGACGATCACGTATCTTGACCATCCGGACAGCCAGGGACGATCCGCGTGTCGTTCGAGAAACGAGAATCGCACTCGCGTTGTCCGGATGTTGTTCCTTCCGTACGAGATGCAGGTCTTCTAGTAGCGACACCTGTCGACTCGTCGCGCCCGTGTCCATATGTGCGGCACGAGCCAAGTCGGCAAGGGACATGCGATCGTCGAGAGCGAGCAGGACCTCTGTCGCTTGTTGGGGCAGGTCGACGCTGCTGGCGAGGGAAAGTGCCTTGTGCACCTGCTTGCTCGCGCGGAGTCGCTGCAGGCGACGCAAGGATGCAGCGATGACCGAGTGAGACGTGGTCTGTGCTCGTGCCATGGGCCCCCAATCGAACTGCTAGTGTTGACTGAGTCAACACTAGCAGGAGGCGTGATGGTGGGAGAGCAGCGGTACACGATCATCTCGGCTGACTGTCATGCCGGCGGTTCGATGGAGCAGTACGCCTCGTATCTCGACTCTCAATGGAGAGACGAGTTCGACCAATGGCAGGCGAAGTACGTGACGCCGTGGCGTGACCTGACGGGCGACTCAAAGGTGCGCAACTGGGACAGCTTCCGACGTTTCGACGAGCAGCAACGTGACGGCATCGTGGCCGAGATCGTGTTCCCGAACACCGTGCCACCGTTCTTCCCGACGAACTCGGTCGTCGCGCCGACGCCGACGGCCAAGAACTATGAGCGACGCCTCGCCGGTATACGCGCTCACAATCGCTGGCAGGTGGAGTGGCTACAGGAGGCA
>SXWG01000174.1 GCA_005789925.1 Actinomycetota bacterium
CCACGTTGTCTGCTAAGACGCTTTTCAACTTGAGATGCACCTCGAGTCGGCTGGACTCGGTTGTCGCCATGGTACTTCGCTCCTCACATGCTCGGTACTCGAGCATGTGTGCCCATTGTTTGCCTTCCTGACATATCTATGGCCGTTTCTGACTCCATTAGATTGAGCCGATGCAAACCAAACTCCGTTTTATGTCACTACTCACAGCAGCCGTGCTTGCGCCGATAGCGATACCACTTGCCCCGCGCTCGGCGTCGGCGAATACTCCGAGCTTTTTCATCTCCAACACGAATCTGTCGAACAACATTGGTCTTGCAGCATGTGCCGCCGGCACCATCAAAGCCTGTATCGAGTCAGTGACCATCGATGGTGTGCAACTCGCGTACACCACGTCAGGTGCATCGGCGACGCACTCCGTTGCCGGCGGTCTTTATAGCCAGCCTTGTCGTTTTGTCGACAGCACGGGTACTACGTGTCAGTTTCCCTACTTGGTCATCACTCCCGTTATCCGCGGCGGTGTCGCTGCACCGATGAGCGAGGTGACAGTTCGTTTCCGCCGACCTATGGACGGCACACCGACCTCGCGCTTCGGCGCAACCATCGTGAACGGAACCCTTGTGTCATTCACGCCTGCTGAGAAGGGTGCGAGTGATGTCGCGACGGTGGTCGCTCGTTCGGCCGAGTTCCAAATCGGCTCGACTGGTTACTGTGTCGGGTTCTCCATCGCCATTGACACCTGCACCGTCAGTGAAACGGCCACACGCAAGGTCTCGAACCAGGTCAACATGTTGCTGCTTCCTGGATTCCGTAGTTCTGTTGTTCCTCCCGACGTCAAAGACCCCAGCTGTTCGCCAACTGTGCTTGACGCGACGTCGTGCATTGTCACTATCTATGACAAAGACAGCCTGGGAGGCTGGGTTGACACCAATGCATCTATCTTCGGCTTGGCATCAACAGATCGCTTCACTGGCGCTGCACAACTGAAGATCGCAGCTCCGCACTTCAAGATGGCTGAGTACGACACTGTGCGCACGGCGAACCCGTGTCCATATAGTCCTACGATTTGTGGTGGACAACCAGCGGGAACGTGGGGCTACACCGAAACCACCACGTTGAAGAACCCTGATGCTGCAAAGGAGCTCAATCTTGCGTATTTCCGCATGTTCATGTCATCTGGCTTCCTGATGAACTCCTTCGGTTTGAAGCCAGGCGAAGCGAACGCATCGACGCTGCCAGTGAAGCGCACGATGGGTGCCGAATCGACCACTCCACAAACCACCTACACACCGTCTGCCACCGGTTTGCTCGTCGACTCGCAAGGCATCGGCTTCTCAGCGCCGGTGATCTCGGTGTCACGAGTCATGCAGGTTGCTAAAGGTAAGACAGTCACGGCCGCTGCGATCATCAAGGCTGCGGGCGTGGCTGCGGCGTCGAAGTTCGGAACTGCGACAGTGCAGGTGAACACGAAAGCAGGCATGGGACGAGTTGGCAAGAACTACCGCTTCACCAAGGCAGGCGAAGTGTCGGTGACGGTGAAGTACAAGTCGTCCAAGACGACGACGGGCACTCGTGTTCTAAAAATTCAAGTGGGTTGACTGGGCGCGCCCTTACCGCGCGGACATTAGAACTTGGTGACGATGGTGGCCATCATGCCTGCCCACATGGTGAGTGAGATTCCAGTGATCGCCCACATTGCTTGAGCGATGCTGTCGATTCGGTTTTCAAGAGAATTGATTCTCGTGGTCACGGTGTTCGTGGTTGAACAGGAAGTTGGGAATGACTCGCCAGTGATCACTCAGTTGGTCTCTGATCGCACGAACGACCTCTCGCTCGGAGTCGTTTTTCAACAACGAGAAATCAAAGTCCTCGGGAACTAGTTGGCCCATCGCAACATTGTCCCACCCTGTCGACTCGCTAGGTGCTAACCGGTGCATTTCATTCCACAATGCACATAGAGTGCAGTCTCATCAGGAGACTTATGAGCAGTTTTTAGTCAAAAGCCGTCTCTGAAAATCGCTACTCTCATCGGGTAGTTGGAGGCGTGATGGGTTTCTTGGATAAGGCGCGAGCTTTTGCAAACGAAGCGGCAGACGTTGGAAAACGAATCGTTGGCGAAGTTACAGAGAAGGTTGACGAGGCTGGCCAGCGAGATGACTGGGCCGGAAGGTGCGAACTGCGACACTCGTTTGTGGGGCGGCACGGTGCGCCAGCGCATGAACTCACCAGAGAAAGCAGACTTCGTCTACGGCGAACATGTGCGTGCCCACGCACCAGGTTCACCCGAATGGAAGGCCCTGTACGGGAACCGCAGTCATGCCGAGTCGGTGAACTCGTGGCTAAAGAACCGTCTCACACGCGGTGAACGTGCACGTTCGCTCAATCAGACGCACCAGTGGATCGACCTCATGATCATGCTGATGCTGCGCAACGACCAGTCGCTGACCCTCTATCGACGCCGCACCCAGCCGGCGCGCACCGCCTCACCACCGGCTGCCTAACCGATTCCACTTCGTGA
>SXWG01000175.1 GCA_005789925.1 Actinomycetota bacterium
CGTGGGCGGTGCAACTCAAGGAAAAAGGTGAGTCGCCAGAAACCGGATTCTCTAACATCGCAAAGTTCCTCGACATGTGGGATGGCCATTGGTATCTCGACGTGGTCAGAATGGGATATCCGCGCGACATTCAAGACAATGTCACCTACTTCGTTTCTGACGCGCGTGCAGCGTTTTTCCCCCTGTATCCGCGCATGGTGCACTACATCGACAAGGTCATCCCCGGCGGACCTGTGCTCACTGCCCTGGTCGTCAATTTCATCCTTGGTGCGATGTTCATCTACCTGGCCGGTCGCATAGCGCTCAGGTTGTTCGATGCGAAGGTCGCGGAAAAGTCGATGATCGTTCTGTGCCTGTTTCCCGGAAGTTTCGTCCTGTCGTTCGCCTATTCGGAAGCGACACTGCTCGTGCTCGCATGCCTATGTCTCATCGCACTCTCAGAGCGGTCGTGGCTGTGGGCCGGCATCTTTGCCGGCCTCGGAAGCCTCGCCCGACCGAACGGTCTCGCGTTGGCAGTCGCTTGTGGCGTCGCTGCAATCATTGCGATACGCGAGCGTCGTGAATGGTCCTCACTCATCGCCCCCGCCTTGGCTCCGACAGGCTTCATCGGTTTCATGCTCTTCCTTCGCCGCCACACTGGCGAGCCCTGGGCATGGTTCCGGGTGCAGAACGAGGCGTGGGATGAAGGCACCAGCTTCGGTTTGACCGCGTTGCAACGTGTCGCCGACTTTGTCGTTCATCCTGTCTCGTCACCCACGAGCATGATGACGGTCTCTTCCCTCGTGCTCATGGGTGTCATGTTGTGGGCGGCAAAGAAGCACCGTCTGCCAGCGCCACACGTTGCGTACAGTCTCGTCGTGCTCGGCTTGATGCTCATTCCCGAGACTGTCACTGCGCGACCACGGTTCCTCTTCACGGCGTTCCCGTTGCTGCTGTCGTGCGGTGGACTCTTCCGTGACGAAGATGGGGACCGTTGGCTCGTCATCGTCGCGGTGTTCTCTGCCGGTCTCGTCTGTGTGTCAGGTCTGTATGGGGTCTACGGCATCATCCCCTGACAAGCGTCGAGTGCTCGCTCTTGCACTCATAGCCGCCGTCCCAACGTTTCTTCTACATGCCGGCGAGTTGAACGCCGACACGAAGTTGTAATTGACGTCGAATCCGGGGCGTCTTCTCTCAAGCAGTGCAAAGGCGTGGGATCCGAGTCAGTTCCTCGGATACGTGCCGCACCAAGCCGTTGGGTATCTCTGGCCGATGGGGCCGTTCTTCTGGATCGGCGACGTCTTCGGTGTACCCGACTGGATCATGCAGCGACTGTGGCTCACCGTCATCTTCACGGCAGCAGGTGCAGGTGTCTATTTCTTTCTCCGACATCTCGGCTTTCGTCCAGACGCTGCATCCGCCGGCGCGATCTTTTTTCAAGTCACGCCGTATGTCTTGAGTTACCAATCTCGAACGTCGGTCATGTTGTTGCCCTGGGCTGCAACCGGTTGGCTTGCTCTCATCACAGCGCGCGGATGCAAACGCCGTTCGTGGCGTGATCCGATTCTCATCGCGCTCATCGTGTTCACAGTCGGCGGAATCAACGCCACCGCGCTGGTGATGATCGCTCCTGTCGTCATCATTGTCGCACTGCACAACCGCGGCAACGGTCGTGTGAGCAACGTCTTCCCTTTCCTCACACGAACCGCCGTACTCAGTGCACTTGTCTCCACGTGGTGGATCTCGATGCTCGCGATACAGGCTCGCTTCGGTGCCGCTGTCTTGTCCTATTCAGAGACGTTGGAAGCCGTGTCGTCGACGTCCACGTCGTTTGAGGTGTTGCGCGGAATGGGCTACTGGCTGAATTACGTCGTCAACGGAAGCGACTACGGCACCACATCTGGCGTTGACCTTCTGTCCTCGCCGTACGCACTCGTCGCGAGTTGCGTCATTCCTCTGGCGGGATTGTTGTGGTTGGCCTTGTCTCGTGACCACCGCGTTCGACAGGCAAGTGCGTTGGTGCTCGTCGGGCTTGTACTCTCGACGGGCGCATACGGCATGGCTCAGTCGTCACTCCTCATGCGACTACTTGCAGGCAACGCTGACTCCAGCGTGGCACTTGCACTCAGGAGCAGCACGCGGGCCATTCCGGTGCTCTTGCTCGGCCTCGCGATTGCTTGGGCGGGCGCCACGCAATGGTCACTGTCTCGCCGTGCTCTCGGTTCACGCCCACATCGATTCGCCGGATCACTCGCGACGGGCGCTGTACTTGTCGTGTCGATGCCCTCGCTCCGGACGCACGGCGTCATCGACCCTGCACTCTCGCGACCGTCACGAGCACCGGTGTCCTGGAACCAGTTGGATGCATTGCTACGAGAGTCATCAGCGCCATCGTCACGAGTGGTCCAAGTACCGGGTCAGGAGTTTGGTGCCTACGACTGGGGTTTCACCGTCGATCCCGTGTGGCCATCGGTGTCAGCACGACCACTGGCGACACGTGACCTGCTGCCTCTCGGCAGTCCGCAAGTAATGGACACGCTCTATGCATTCGATGACGCAGTCCAAAACGGATTGACGACTGACGCAGGTATGAGAGCGACAGCCACCCGTCTCGGTGCCGGCGCAGTGCTACTTGCAGGAGACCTCGACGAGGAACGCTTTCACACGACGTCGCCGACGGAAGCCATCAGAGAGAACCGACTCTCCATCGACGCGACAATTCCTTTCGATGCTGGAGAACACCGCGTCATTCTCCATCCATCGACGTCTCTTGCGGCAGTGTCGTCAGGCATCGTCCAGCTCTCCGGATCAGGTGTCGGACTTGTTAGTGCTGATGCGCGCGGACTCATTGGCGATCGACCTGTGCGCTACACCGCCGACCAGACCGACGATGCAATCGTCGAATCTGCGACGAGCACGATTCCTCTCATCGTCACCGATTCGAATCGAATCCAAGCAAGGCACTGGCGCACCAGCTATGACACGCTCGGATACAGCGAAGACACCACCGACCTCTCTCGCCCTTTGACAAAAGACACTGCCGATCGTCGCCTTGATCCGTTTCCGACCAATTCGGCTTCTGGCTCATCTTCAGAACGGACCCTTGTTCGACAGATTGGCCCAGTCACAGCACGTGCCACGTCCTATGGAACTCCGTTGCTGTACTGGCCAGAGCACCGTGCATCAGCAGCCATCGACGGTGACCTTGCGACAGCGTGGAGAACAAGTGCATATGCCAACCCGACCGGCCAAACCATCCGTCTGACGTCGACGAGTCCTTTCACCGAAGTACGTCTCGTACAGCCAACGTCCCCGCATGAAGACCGGTGGGTCACACAGGTGTCGTATGCGCTCGATCACGGTGATTTCGTCGAACTGCAACTTGACTTGTCCTCCCGACATATCGAAGGTCAAGTTCTGCGTCTACCGACACCAGCGCGCACGATCGACATTCGCATCGATCTCGTCGGATGGTCGGTCAACGGAGAACAAGAGGGCCTCGACGGCGTCGGCTTCGCAGAAATCAACCTCGGCCTCCCCTCGACGACAGAAGAGACGACGCTTCCGTTGCGAGCTCTCGAAGCATCTCCGGCCGACCGGCCGATTGCCTACACGTTCACTCGCGAACGCGCGCGCACGACCTCTGAGTGGCGCCATGACCCCGAAGTTGATCTTCGTCGACGATTCCTCGTGCCTGGTGACACCACTGTTCGTGGAACTGTCACTGGATCCCTGGCACTCGATGCAGACGAACGTCTGGCTGCCCCGACCCTCGGGGTGACGTCGTTTGCGAGCGGTCGAAAGACTCGTGATTTTTCCACTGCTGGTTGGTTAGCCACCGACGGCGACATGAAGACCATGTGGGTCGGACCTCCTGGTGCGGCATCTGAAACGACGTTGTCATTCCAGATGGATTCCACTGCGAGTGGCACCATCGATCAGCCTGACGCCGACGAGTACTCACGCATTCGACGCGCTCTGCTCTCTGACGGTCGTCGAGTTGAAATCGTGCAGTTCGACGCCATGACGGGGAGGGGCACATTCACCGCACGGACGTTGCGCCCAGGTCGCTGGACTCTCACCGTGACCGAAATCGAGCCGAGGACATCTCTCGACACACGGACCAACACACCACTCACGCTTCCGGTCGCCATCACTGACATACGAAGCGCCGGATTGCGGTCGATCAGTCCTGCATTGCCCACCGCTGACGACAGCACGTTGCCTCTCGTTCTCAACGGTGAGGAACTGCGACTGAATGTTGCATGGGGAGGCACCGTCAATCGTCCAAGATTCACAGCACAGGTTCCTGACATGGCCCTGCGAAGCGGTCTTGCGAGCCTTTCGACTCCATCACTGCATGACACTGGTGTCGTCATTGACGAATTGACCCTTGTGAACTCTCAATGGACCAGGCGAGCCAACCTCGAACCGTCGACGACACCGATTGCTGTCAGTTCCGGTTCGACAGAACGCGATGTTGCATTTCCTGGATGCAAAACCGAGTGCTGGTTCGTCTTTTCAGAGAGCTACAACCGCGGATGGAGCGCGAGTCTTGATGGCGTCGACCTTGGTGAGCCCCAGCCCATCAACGGAGGATTCAATGGCTGGGCGATTCCGGCCGACACACCCCCAGGGAACATCTCATTGCGCTTCGAGCCTCAACGGTGGCTTTCCGTCGGTCTCGCCATCACTGCCCTGTCAGTGCTGTGTTTACTGGTGACATTGTTCGTCGGACGACGCCAGAGACAGGACGCAACTGTCGCCATGGTCGATCGAACTGCCCGCCTCGCGTCTCGGCACCGAACTCTGACGACGGCCCAGACCATCCTCGCAGTGGTTGCCTCCGCCATCCTCGTGGCAGTGGTGGCTCGCCCCGTGTATGCGATTGCTGCAGTCGCGTTGTTGCTGTTGGCGAGCGATCCCCGTCGTCGCGTGTGGGTGCGTTGTGTGACGGCCGCATGGCTCATGGCAAGCATGACGCTCGCTCTCTTGCGAGTCCTTGTCGTGAATCCACCGATTCGATTCGATTGGCCCGCGGAGAGCGCCTTCGTGCATTGGCAACTCCTCGCATGCATCATGATCATCACAATCCTGAAGAACGTGACACCACTGAGCGTCGTCGAGGTCAAGTCGGCTCACCCCGGGCGCAACTAATCTCTCTCTGGTGAGTGATCGACCCCAGACGTCTGGAGCGACGACCTCTCGCAGCCTCCCCCTCGATGGTGTCCGAGCCATCGCCGCGCTCTTGATCGTGGTCCACCACGTCGCCTATGCATCCGGCGTCACCATGAACGAGACATACGGTCGGTTCACTGGCCGAATGGATGTGGGGGTACCCATCTTCTTTGTGCTGAGCGGCTATCTCCTGTCCCGACCGTTCGTCAGAAGTTTGATGCACGACACGTCGGCACCTCCGACACGGGACTTCCTGTGGAAACGTTTCTTGCGCATCTTCCCTGCGTATTGGTTGGCGCTGGTGCTCATGCTCATCATCGGAGCGGTCACAGTCCGTGGTTCATCAGGTTTCTTCTTCTCGTTCTTCCTCATTCACGTGTACCACCCCGACAGAGCCATCTCCGGGATAACACAGTCATGGAGCCTGGCGACAGAAATCTCGTTTTATCTCTTCGTTCCGCTGTACACGATGACAATGGCACGCTGGACACGTCGTCGACACCAGAACCAGAGGGCACTCATGTTGATGGCCTCCCTCGTGTTCCTCTATCTCCTGAGTGTCGTGTTTCGAACTGCGGTACATGTCGTCGACCCACCGTTTGCGAACGTGACTCCTTATTGGCTTCCCTCGCTCATCGACATCTTTGCGATGGGCATGGGGCTCGCCGTGTTACGAGAGTGGTCGCGGTTCAACC
>SXWG01000176.1 GCA_005789925.1 Actinomycetota bacterium
GACCAGGACCGACTCGAATTCCGTTCTCACGCGCAAACCGAATGAGGTCCCATACGATGAGGAAGTACGAGGCGAAGCCCATCGAAGTGATGACACTGAGTTCGTACGTGAGGCGCTCTTGGACGTCTGGGGACAGATTCGATCCCCACCGTTCTCGCGCGCCGTCCCACGTGAGCTTCTCGAGATACTGAGTGTCTGTGGTGAAACCAGTGGGTATCGGGAACTCGGGCAACTTGGGAACGTTGAACTCGATGTCGATGTTCGCTCGCTCGGCGATCCACAAAGTATTGTCGCAGGCCGACGGAACTTCGCGCCACAACAGTCGCATCTCTTGCGCCGTCTTCAGGTAATGCTCGCACCCGGTGAACTTGAACCGATCGGCATCGCTCATTCGCGAAGCCGTCTGTACGCACAACAACGCGTCGTGTGCTTCATGATCTGAGCGACTCACATAATGAGAATCGTTGGTGGCGATGACTGGTGCGTCAATCTTCTTTGCGATGTCGATGAGTAACGGATTGGTGCGTTGTTGGTCTGGAATTCCGTGATCTTGAAGTTCGACAAAAAGATTGTCTTTGCCGAAGATGTCTTGAAGTCGCGCCGCTTTCTGCAGCGCTCCTTTTTCGTCGCCATTAACCAACGACTGGAGCACATGGCCACCGAGACATCCCGTGGTTGCGATGAGACCCTCGTTGTACGTGGCGAGTAACTCCCAGTCGACGCGAGGCTTGTAGTGGTACCCCTCAAGGAACGCTCGGCTCGCCAGTTGAATGAGGTTGCGATAGCCGGTGTTGTTCTCGGCCAAGAGAGTGAGGTGGTAATACAGCTTCTTGCCGCCGTCTCCTGACCCACCGTTGTCATCGAATCTCCCCCGACGCGCTATTCGCTCGGTGCGATGGTCGTGCGCCATGTACGCCTCGGTGCCGAGAATCGGTTTGATTCCTTGCCGTCGACACTCTTTGTAGAACTCGATGACGCCGTACATGTTGCCGTGGTCGGTGATGCCGAGTGCCGGCTGACCATCTGCGACCGCTTTGGCAACGAGCTCTTCGAGCTTCGCAGCACCATCGAGCATGGAGTACTCGGTGTGGACATGAAGGTGAGTGAATGACTCGCTCACCTCTGTCACCTCCCGTGTGTCGTGCGTTGACCAATGACAGGACACCACCAAGGTGCTCCGCCCTGCTTCGCACCGCGGTCACGCTGGAAATTAACCCGCGGATGACAGCGATGTGATTTGCCGAAATTAGCAGTCGGGTGCGTCAGATCAGAGATAGGTGCCGCCGGGACCAGGCTGGCCCGGGCGCGGTGGCGCCTGAATCTGGCGCATCTGCTCGAGTTGTTGTCTAGCGGCCAGTTGTTGCGCAAAAAGAGTGGCCTGGATGCCGTGAAACAATCCTTCGAGCCAACCGACCAACTGGGCTTTCGCTACCCGCAATTCTGATTCACTCGGGACTTCCCCCACCTTGAACGGAAGTGCGAGCATCTTCAACTCTTCCGCCAAATCAGGTGAGACGGCCTCAGAAATCTCGATGATGGATCGATCGTAAATTTCGGCCAGACGTTCGCGGCTTGGCTCGTCAAGTGTCGTGCCACGTACCTCATCGAGCAACTGCTTCACCATCGAGCCGATACGCATCACCTTCGCCGGCTCCGTCACCGATTCCGTGTCTGGCTCGCCATGACGACCCTCACCATCAGACGTGACAGCCGCAGAAAAAGAACCCGTCGCGTTGTTCGGAAGCACTTCGGGACTGGCAATGTGCTCGGCGTTCGAGAGAGGCTGAGAATTCGAGATGTCGCTCACGCCTCCAGTCTGCCAACTGTGCTGGCGATGTTCACATCGAAGCGTTTCGGTCAGCGTTGGGCAACGAGAAATGGCACATACATCTCGTCTGGCGTCAGCGATCCGTGTCGACAGACGAGCTCGAAGGGACCCGAGTCGGCCGGGTCTTCAAACGACACGGGGTCGCGCGCGACGAGTGCGACATCCCCGAGACGTCGCTCGGTGTCGGTGGTGACCCGGGGCCCGAACCACTTCTCATCCAACACCTGCTGGCGCGACACGACCCATGCGACGTCTCCGTACAGGTCACGACAGTGCTCTTCGAGTGCAGCTCGTGCGCCGCGTACTGCGTGAAGCCACCGAAACCGGCCCTCGCCCGATTGTGCGACCAACATCGGCGCGAGCGAAGGATCGAGCATGATCGTCTCACCGCCGACATGGACTTGGCCGTGATCAGCCGTGACGACAAGTTGCGTTCCGTGTGGCATGGCAGACATGACTTGTGCGACGAGTTCATCAGTCGCTCGCATCTCAGCATCGTAGAAGTCACCAAATCCGCGCTCGTGAGCGATCTTGTCAATGCCGTCGTAATAAGCGTAGACGAATGTGTCTCCTCGACGCAGCAAGTCACCGATGATCACCGGAATGCTCGATGCGACGCGCCAACCTTCGTGCTGCGCTCCTCTGAGGTGCGCTTCGGTGAAACCCGTGGACTCGAATTCCGCGCGACTCACCACCGGGACTCTCATACCCATGAACGGTGGACAGGACTGGACGATGTGCGGTGGAAATTTGCGACGACAATCGCCGGTCTCGTTTCCCCATCGCAATGTGTTCATGACCGAGTCACCCATGTGCATGCGATACCCGACGACGCCGTGCTCACCGGGAGTGAGACCAGTCGTGATCGAAGTGAGCGCAGTTGCCGTCGTGCTCGGCGCAGTGGAGGTGATCCGAGTCGACGACATGGAGGCCATCGTCGGCGCGAGTTGGCGACGTGCGTCGAGTTGGTTCCAACCGAGGCCGTCGAGAACGAGCAGCACGGTGGGCAGTTTCAGATCGAAGGTGTCAGGGATCCATGTCATTTCCTCGGCCTTGGTCCGGCTCGCCGCACCAAGGAGCATGGGAATGACGGAGGTGAGACAGGCGTCCCCGTACGCGGGCAGGACCAGAGACGGGTTCGACATAGGAGAACCCCTACGATAAACCCGTGCGAGTTTCCACCCGCGGCGACTATGCGTGCAGGGCACTACTTTCTCTCGCACTCCATCACGACGATGCCGGTCCGACCTCGGTCCGCGACATCGCCGAACGAACGGCCTTGCCCCAGCCATATCTCGAGCAAATCCTTCTGGCACTGAAAGGTGCGGGTTTGGTGAAGTCCAAAAGAGGTGTCGGGGGCGGTTACGTCCTCGCCAAATCACCAGAGGACATCAAGTTGTCGGAGATCATCTCTGCCGTCGACGGCCCGATCACCTTGGGAGATTTCGGCCAACCGCATCAAGACGGTGCGTGCGACCACGATGGACAATGCGTGCTACTCGCCATCTGGGACTTGGCAGGTCGCCACATGCGCGAGCACCTCGGTGCATACACGCTCGCAGCGATAGCAGATATTGCGCGCGGCAAAGCAAAGTGGCCGACGTATGACCACGATCACATTCACTGACGGACACCTAGGTCCGCGGCTCGACCGTACCACTTTTCATGAGCAACGTGCGATGACTTTGGTCATGTCCTGTGGGATGTCAACTTCGAAGGCCATGAAATCACCCGTTGACGGATGGATGAAACCGAGCCGACGGGCGTGCAGCATCGGGCGGGGCGCAGGAAGCGACGAACGAGAGCCGCCGTACGTACCGTCACCCACAACGGGATGGTTCACTGCAGCGAGATGAACCCTGATCTGGTGGGTTCGACCTGTCTCGAGATTGCACTTCACCATCGAGAGTGCTGCAGGACTCCAGAAGGTCTCCAACACCTCCACGTGGGTGCGTGCCATCTTGCCGTCGTGCACGACCGCCATACGCATGGGATCGCGATGGTCGCGTCCCAGCGGCGCATCGATCGTACTCGTCGATGAGTCGAAATGACCCCACGCGAGGGCGACGTACTCACGCTCCACGGTCCGATCAGCGAGTTGCCCTACCAGCTGTTCGTAGGCGCGGTGCGAACGCGCCACCATCAACAACCCACTCGTTCCCGCGTCGAGACGATGAACCACGCCGGGTCGTATGGGCTCACCCACATCTGCAATCTCGGGATATCGCGCGAGAAGGGCATTCACCAAAGTGCCACCTTGATGTCCCGCAGCCGGATGCACCACCATTCCCGCACTCTTGTTGACGACGATGACATCGTCATCGACGTGGACGATGTCGACGTCGAGTGACTCATCAGCCTGAGGTAGAAGCGGTGCCGGCATGAACGAATCATCCACTCTCACGATCTGTTCGCTCACCAGTCGTTGCTTTCCGACAGTCGTGGGTCCACCATCGACAGACACTCCTCCTGCCTCGATGATGCTTGCCGCGTCAGACCGCGAGACGTCCAACATGAGTGCAACAATGCGATCAAGCCGCTCGCCATCGAGTGCACTCGGTATCGATTCCTCGAAAATCACGTCGACTCTCCGTCTGATGCCGTCACCTTCGGCGCTCTCCACGCACCAACCACAAGAATCGCGCCTCCAACGGAGATCGCCGTGTCTGCCACGTTGAACACTGGCCACCACTGGAAATCGATGAAGTCAACCACTGCGCCGTGCAGCCAGCCGTCGCCGCGAAACAACCGATCCACGACATTTCCGGCCGCGCCACCGAGGATGGCTGCGGCCGCACATGAACCTGAACGGGTGTCGGACTGTCGCACGACAAATGCCAACACTGCGATCGCGATGAGCGCGACCACACCGATGACGGGACCCAGACCTTCGGCCTGAGAAAACGCCATACCGCTGTTGAATCCGAGTTTGAATCTGAGGGTCCACAGAACGTCGACTGTCTTACCGTCAGCAAGATGATTGACAGCCCAGTTCTTGGTGACCTGATCGGCCAGTACCACGAGAACGGACAGCCACAGCATCGACCATCGACGTTTAACGACGGCCAAGTCCACCCGCGCGCTCAGTGACCAATTCAGTCGCCCATGGCAGTGCCTTCAAGCGCTCTTTCGGAATGGGGAATCCCGACATAGTCGAATACCCATATTCGCCACGCGACATGCGCTCGAGAGCTGCATCGATCTCCGACACTGTCTGACGTGCCTGGGCCGACAGAACTTGGTCTCGTTCACGCTCGACGACCATCGTGTCGCCTTCGCCACCTTCGTCGTCGAACTGGACGTCGCCCATCTCAGCGTCGGCAATGAGAGCGTTCGCTTCGTCTTCTAGTCGATCTGCTTGCCCGAGCAATTTCCCTCGCTCGACACGAAGTGCATCGCGTTGAGCAAAGAGGAACTTCAGATCGAACTCCTTGGTGGAGGTGATGCCGTCCTCGGATGGCCCCTTGACGATCGTGAACTTCTTCGCCTCAGCTTTCTTCTTGGCTTCGGCTTCAGCCTTCAGGCGAGCTTTTTCTGCTTCCGCCGCAGCCTTTGCTGCAGCTTTTGCAGCAGCAGCAGCTTCTCGAAGACGAACTTTCTCTGCTTCAGCTGCGGCCTTCGCCGCAGCGCGAGCGGCCGCTTCAGCGGCGCGTTGCTTCTCTCGTTCTGCTTTTTCCTTCAGTCGAATCTTCTCGGCTTCAGCACGCGCTTTGAGTCGCGCCTTCTCTGCTGCTTGCTTCTCGCGGAGCCGTGCTTTTCCCTGAGCCTCTTTCTCACGAGCGGCTTGCTTACGCTTGCGGTCGGCTTCAGCCTTCGCGCGCGCCTTCTCGCGAGCGAGATCAGCCTTCTTCTTTGCTTCGGTTTTCTTCGCCGCAACTTTCTTGGCCATTTCGGCCTTCTTCAAAGCATCGGCTTTCTTCTTCGCGA
>SXWG01000177.1 GCA_005789925.1 Actinomycetota bacterium
CACGACACGCGTGTTCAGCCGCAATACGCCACCGTGTCCGAGATATGACGACAGAATGGCCTCGGGAACTTTTCCGCTCCCACCACGTGGACGCCCGACCTTCGATGCGTGTCGAAGCGCATAACTCATTGCCCCAAGACCAGTGCCAGGAGTCTCGGGAGAGACACCCCACACGACAGGTCCTTCAACCAAGGCAGGACCAATGACTGCATCGTCATCGAAGAATTCCCGCAGGACGTCGGCGGCTGACATTCGGCTGTATCGGAGAAGGGCTGGAACGCCGCGACCGCCACGTTTTGCCACGGTGGCGAGTAGTCCTCGTCGGGAGGGAGGTTCGGCAGCTGCAGCAAGCACGAGGCGAGCCAAGGGGACCATCGCACGGGTGTATTTGCGATAGCCGACCACTGATGCAGGGTGCACTCGGTTCAACGCATCAAGTGTGCGATCGATGTCGTGATACATCGGCCAGAAGCGTTGTGTCGTCCAATCACCGTTGATCTGTGATGGCTCGACATCGATGTACTCGAGACCGTGAGACGCAAGATTCAATTCCTCCGACACAGGGGTCGTGCGAAATGTGAGATGGTCGCAGTTGCAGATGTTCGCAATGGTGTCGGCGAAAGACTCACTGGCTGCAGTGCCGCCGACAATATGGCGCGCTTCGACGAGCAGTGTCGAAACACCGTGCCGAGCAAGATACGCGGCAGTGATAAGCCCGTTGTGCCCCGCCCCGATGACCACCGCATCAAAATCGGTCTGCCGTGGTCTCATTCACCAATTGAACCACTCAGGTAGGTTGAGGTCATGACTCGTCTGCGTGAATTTGGCAACTTGCGGGGCCCACAAGTGACCGAAGTGTTGTCGCCGTCGTCGATTCTTGTGCTTCCAGTGGGTGCGATCGAACAGCACGGACCACACCTTCCGCTGAACACCGATCTCGTGGTCGCCGATGCAGTCTCACGTGCGGCCGTCGAACGCGTCGGAGACACTCTCGATTGTTGGTTGCTGCCGAGCATCGCAGTGTCCAAGTCGAACGAGCATGCGTGGTCTGCGGGCACGTTGTGGCTGTCGGCCCGAACTCTGCTGTCTGTCCTGGAAGACATCGGAAGAAGTGTCGCCACGACTCCGGCCAGAAAACTGGTGATGGTGAACGGTCACGGCGGGAACAGTGCGTTACTCGCTGTCGCGAATCGTGAACTTCGTCTGAAGTACGGCCTCCAGACTTTCCTTGCCCATCCCCACATGCCTGCCGACCAAGGTGGAGCGTCGTCTGAAGGCGAAAAAGGCATGGGTGTGCATGGTGGCCAAGACGAGACATCTGTGATGCTTCATCTTCGACCAGAACTCGTCGATGTGAGTCGTGCGGTTCGACGCATTCCCGAGAAACTCGCAGGCAACGAACACGTCAGGTTTGGTGGCTCGGTGTCGTTTGGTTGGTTGTCTAACGACTTTCACGCCGATGGGCACATCGGTGACCCAACCACCGCCACAGCGACACTTGGTCGAGTGCTGTTTGACGGTGCCGTCGACGCGTTGTGTGCCGCGCTCGCAGAGATCAGCACCTTCGAGTTCGGGCACTAGAACGACGAACGGGGCGGACACCGAAGTGTCCGCCCCGTGTCACGTTCGTCGTGACCGTCAGTGATCAGGGAAGTGCGATCGACGTGTCGATGAACTCGTTCGTCACGAGGTCAGCGGCCGTCAGACCTTCTTTCACCTTTGCTCCTGTCGCGGTGTAGACCGGAGTCGCCTTTTCGATGAACGCAGTCACGCGGTCGAGGTCGAAAGAGCCGAGAACACCATCGGGGCTGTTCGCCACGAGTTTGTCTTCCTGCATCTTTGCGACAGCTGCGGCAGCTTGACCCGCGTCATATGCCCAACCATTGTTGTACTGACCTACGAGGTCCAACACGATCGCATTTGCGCGATCTGGGCTCGCGATGTACTCACGCTGTGACTTCTGGATGGCTGGAACGAGCAACGGCCAGCAGGCCTTGTTTGCTTCGAAGCTGTCCATGGTCGCACCAATCGACTGTGCATAGGCGGTCCAACCTGCGTCGTGGATGTACTGGTATGCAACTGGCTTCTTCCAGTCGGCGAGCACTTCCTGGTAGAAGTACGGCTCTGCAGTGCCAAAGCCCTGTTGTGCGTCCTTGCCGCCAGCGGCGATGAAGTTCGCCGGGGTGCCGTCGTAGGTTCCGTCAGCCTGGCCCTTGTCGACGATTCCTGCTTCGATGAGGTAGTCCATGTAGGCCGCACCGTCGAAGTAGCGAATCTTGACGCTGTCAGCCTTGAGGTCGGCAACAGTCTTGGCATTCGGATACGTCGCCGGATCCCACATGATGATCTGCGGGTTGATATTGAATGGCGCGACAAATGTCATCGACGGCTTCTCGACCGACTGTGACACCGCTTCGTCGGTGCTGATGAAGCCGGCAGTGATCGCGGGGTCTTGGTACATCATGGCCAGCGGTGACTGGTAGCCAGTTGCGGGACCGCCAGCGCGGACTTCGACTTTGACACCGGTGTCTTGGCCTTCGACCACGAGCGGGCCGGTGACGGACAGTTTCTCGGTGTTCACGGTGTAGCCCTCGCCGACGAGGTTGTACAAGAACCCGTGCTCAGCTTCTGGGTTCCAATCGGTCTGGAACACGACCGTCTCTGGGCAGGAGCCTGCGAGGCTCACACCTTCACCGGCCGCGGAGGTGGTGTCGGTGCTTTCTGCAGCAGCAGTTGTGTCTGTGCTTGATCCGTCGTCACCACCGCACGCAGCAAGCGTGAGCAGTGCTGCGAGGGAGGCTCCGAAGAGTGCTCTCTTATTCATGTATGTGTTTCTCCTGTTGGTGTGGTGGTGGGATGAGGTTCATGTGCCCCTCGTGGTGATGTGCCACTTTCCGACGGCTCGCTTCGCTAGCCATCCGAAAAGAAGGAACACCACCAGACCTAATGCGCTCGCAAGCAGGATCGCGGCGATCAACTCCGGACCCCAGAGTCGCGAGCGGTAGACGTCGATCTGGGCACCGATACCCACGACGCCACCTTGACGGAAGTAAAAATCACCGACGACTGCTCCGATGACGGCGAGCCCAGCCGAGATACGTAACCCGACGAAAATGTTCGGAAGCGCCGCGGGGAACTGCAACTTGGTCAGGCGAGTCCATGCCGATGCACCTTGCAGTGTGAACAGCTCATGTTGGCTCTTGTCCGCCGAGAGCAAACCAAACAACGTGTTACTCACGATCGGAAAGATGGAGATGAGCACAACGACGAGAAGACGCTGGTTCATCGTGCCGTCGATGATGGCCCGGATGAGCGGAGTGAGAGCGAGTATGGGTGCGGACTGGATGGCCACGAGATATGGCCATGTCGCTCGCTCGAGCCACCGACGCGTGCTCATAGCGGTGGCAAGTGCCATGCCGACGACGATCGTGATGGCCAAACCGATGAGTGCCACCTTCGCTGAATCCCATAGGGACAACAGGATCGGTTGCAAACCACGTCGTTCACCACTTCGCCAGACGAAGAAACCTTCAGAGATCACTCGGTGTGGCGCGGGAAGAAGGAATCGCTTGTGTTCCGGCAAAAGGATGGTTGCAACGAAATACCAGACACCGATGAAAAGACAGAACGTGATGAATGGCCCGACGTAGTCCGACAGTCGGGACTCACGTGGCGCATCGGGTGCGACGTCATCGAGTCGAGCGCTAGGAGACGTCGCCGGATCGAGTGGAACTTGCGCAGTGGCGCCTTGTGGCGCGCTCATTGGTGAGCGCCTCTCAACGCGTGGGAGACCTTGCCACACAATTCAGCGAACTCAGGCTCGTAGCGCAGGTCGTGAGTGCGGGGATACGCAAATGGAACGTCGAAGACATCGGTGATGCGCCCGGGCCGCGAGGACATGACCAAGACCTTGGTCGACATGTAGACGGCCTCGGTGATGGAGTGAGTGATGAAGAGACCGGCGAATCCTTCGTGCTGGAACAGTCGAAGAAGTTCATCGTTCAATCGTTCACGG
>SXWG01000178.1 GCA_005789925.1 Actinomycetota bacterium
CGCATCGACGGCCCCGGTGAGCTCGAGGATGCGGTCGGAAAGGGTGGACTTGCCGTGATCAATGTGCGCAATGATCGAAAAATTGCGGATTTTGGCGAGTTCCATGGACTCCATCATCCTACTGACCACACCCTTCGGCATGTCTGACGGTGCAGTTGGTGCGGTTCGCGCGCGCCGGTAGCCTTACCAGCCGTGGCAAACATTAAGAGCCAAAAGAAGCGCATCATCACGAACGCCAAGAGCGCTGAGCGCAACAAGGCTGTCAAGAGCGAATTGCGTACTCGCATCAAGTCGGCAACCGTGAGCGCAGGCACCGCCGCAAATAGCGACGACCTTCGTCTCGCCATGAAGCGCATCGACAAGGCTGCTGCCAAGGGCATCATCCATCCGAATGCGGCTGCTCGCAAAAAGAGCCGCCTCATGCGCCGCGTCAACGCCGCGAAGTAACTCGTCCGCGTCCTCCGGCGAGACGCGACAGTCTCGCAATCAACACTTCCATCACCAACTCGGGTGGCCAGTCTTTGCCCCCGCGCAAGTCGACGTCGGCTTGAGCAAGCAACGAAACAGCTTGCGCCACTTTGCTACTGCCGAGTTTCTTGTACTGGTCGAGCACCTTGCCCGCCGTGAACGCCTTGCCACCCAGGATTTGTGCTGCCGCCTCAGCTGACGGAACCTCGCGACCATCAAGGCGCATCATTTGCGCATATCGATTGGAGAGCAATGCGAGTATCTGCAACGGATGTGAATCGCCCGGGCCGATCATGCGGTGCAACATGACGAGCGCCTTGTTCACATCGCCCACGTCGATTGCGTCGGTGAGATCCCACGGGGCGACACTCCCCGCTTCGCCAATGAACACCTCGATGTCAGCTCGCGACAGTTTCATGCCATCGCCGTATGTGGAGCGCAGTGTCTCGATGAGACCCTGCAGGCGCCCATGGTCGCCGCCGAGCCATGTGGCGATGAACTTCACACCATCTGCACCGACCTTGAGCCCGGCTTCAATGAGCTGACCCTCGACCCACTGCAATCGATCCGCCAACCGGTTGCCGACAGATGCACCGACTGATGTCGCACCCGCCCGCTTGCAGGCGTCGGTGAGTGCTTTCGCGAGACGACCGGTGGCCGACACGACGACGTCGGTCGTGTCGACTTTTGCATCGAGTGCGACCGCCACTGAGTTTGATCCGTCGCTGTCCAGTTCCTGTGCATTGCGCACCACGACGACGCGTCGATCAGAAAAGAGCGGCATCGTGCCAAGCGCGTCGATGATTGCTGAGACTGATCCAGTTCCGTCGGCGGCATCGAATTCTTCGACGAGCATCGCACGATCACCGTCGTCGCCGACGAGCTCATCGACGAGACGCCCCACTTCGCGACTGACGAGAGCAGCCTCACCAGTGACAAGAAAGACGCCCACTCACATAGGTTGCCACAACGGAGTGACACACCTCCGATGAACGCGCCACATGACTGCGACGAGTACGGCCAACCACGCGCCCACATTCCACACTCCGTGCGGTGAGATCGACTCTGCAACCGTGGCGGTCCACCACACGACGCGCACGAGAATCTCGAGTGGCGTGATGCACAGTCGTGCAACGACGTCTGGAAGATGTGCAGCGACCATCGTCACCGGAAGTCCGACCAACATGACCACTCCTGCCAACGGTGTGGCAATGCAATTGGCGGCGAGCGCGATGACCGGAAGTTGTCCGAAGGTCGACAACGCCACCGGGGCTGTCGCCACTTGGGCGGCGAGCGCAGGCGCCAACACGTGTGCGAGTGGTGACGGGATGACGCGAGCGAGCGGCGCAGACAAAGTGACCAGTCCGAGCGATGCACTGACGGACAAGAGAAACCCGACACTCCAGGCCAGCATCGGGTCGACGAAGAGTGCGACGAGTGAACTGATGGCGAGGATGTCTGACGCCTTGTGCCCCGACCCTCGATGGAAAGTCCACGCCGTTGCGATCGCCATCGCACCCGCACGGACCACCGACGGTTCGACTCGGGTCACCACCACGAACCACCCCACCAACAAGATTGTCGCGACCAGTCGCGGTACCGGTCGTAGCCGGCGCAGGAGAAATCCGAACGCCACCAGAACGTATGCGACGTTCTGTCCACTGACTGCGCAGAGATGACCGAGTCCACTCGCACGAAAAGCCTCCACCATCGCTCGCGGTTGGCGAGCATCGTCTCCGATGACGAGACCAGTGAAAAGTGACTGCTCGTCGGCGCCCATCGTTCGAGCACCTTGTGCCACTTGCGTGCGAACCCACCGCGCAGACCGCAACAATGCCGAGCCCGCGTCACGTCGCTCACCGACAGCGATGATGGCCATTCGCCCCACGACATGTCGTGGACGCAAATACGCGACATCGCGCGCGGACAACGATGAGCATCGTGCTCGCACAGTCACCGCCTCCCCCGCATTGATCCGCGCCAATGAAACACTGTGACGTCCATATGCACGTGCGCTGTATCTGACCCCGCGCAACTCGACCACCACGCGAGCGACATTGGCCGATACGACAGGATCGTCGATCAAGCGAATGACACCGTCACATGCACCGACTACTGGTGGCGTGACGTTGTGCCACGCATGTGCACCGAGGGCCACCGCTGCGATGACTGCCACGACTGTGGCCATGACACGTCGACACGTCACAAATGCTGTCAACACAACGCCAGACACCAACCACCGTGGAAATAGTGCTGCAACCGGAACATGACCGCCCATGCGCATGGCCACCCACACGGCGAACACGAGCGCGGGCCACCACATCACATGATGTCGCCCGCTATGTGTGAGCGTCTCGTACCATCGAGGCATGCCCGATGACGCACGTTCGACGACATCACCGGACCGCGTCTCGCGCCCTGCATCGATTGGCGGCGCCCGCATCACACCACGCTCGGTGACAGAGGTCGAACTGCCTCACGGAGTCGCGTCGACTCGTCGTTCCGTGATGCGCAAAGGTGCACTCGTCGGTGCGTCGATTCCTGCTGCACTCTTGACGTTCGGCTTGGTCGCACGAGTGCTGCTTGGCGATGACAACGGGTCGACAATCGCATTCGTGTTCGCCTTGATCGCATTGCCCGCATTACCAATTGTCGGTGTTCCGGCGGAATCTGATTCCGGGCGCATCATCGCCGCAGTGGTCATGAGCCTCGCCGCGTGGCTCGCAATCGGTGCGTTCGCGTCGATGAAGGTGGCCAAACGTCCACTTGTCGGCTGGAAGGAATGGATGGGTCACTACTGGCCGATTGCGGCAGGAATGGTGGTGGGAGCAATTCTCGCCTTGGTGCTCGCCGCTGTCATGCTCGGCGCACTGTGAGATCTTCACGGAACAATGCGTGACCGCATCGCCGCAAGTTTGCTCTCACCGATTCCCTTCACGTTCAACAAATCGTCCACTCGACGAAACGGACCGTGTGTCCGACGGTGAGCCACGATGGCCGATGCCGTCGCAGGTCCCACCCCAGGCAATGACTCGAGTTCTTGTTGCGTCGCGGTCGAGAGACTGACCACACTGTTCGTCTGACTTGTGCGTGTCGAATCATCAGACGACACGACCGGCGACACACTCGACGATGTCGTCGACGTCGCACGGGTGCCGGGGGACATCACACGATGGCGGCGAGGTGGAGCCGCCGCGACCCCGCGCTCGGTCGGGATAAACAACTGGTCGCCGTCACGAACAATGGCGGCGAGGTTCACCGCGGCCGTGTCGGCACCTCGCACTGCTCCCCCTGCAGCACGTAACGCATCATCTGCCCGTGAGCCCGGAGCCAACACATAGACCCCCGCATGTCGCACCGCTCCGACCACGTGCACAGAAATCGACGTAGGTGGTGAAGTGTGAGAAACCCGAGCATCGACCGTCGAATTCACCTCGATTGTCGAAGTGGCGGCCGACGCGTTGACCGCCGTGGTCGCACCAGCCCGCGGAATGGCGCTCTCGATTGGTGGTGCCGGAACTC
>SXWG01000179.1 GCA_005789925.1 Actinomycetota bacterium
ACGTCGGACTTCGAACGCATCGCATTTCGACCCCGGGTCTTGGTTGATGTCTCACACATCGACACGACAGCCTCGATCTTGGGCTCGACATATGACATGCCACTCATCCTCGGACCCACAGGATTCACTCGCATTGCCACGTCCCAAGGCGAACTCGCTGTGGCACGTGCCGCCGCACGGCTGAATTTGCCGTACACGCTGTCCACCCTCGCGACCCGAAGCATCGAAGAAGTTGGTGCGGCGTCGACTGCCACAAAGTGGTTCCAGGTGTATGTGTGGCGAGACCGTGGCATCGTGAAAGCGATGCTCGATCGTGCACGCGACGCAGGCTTTTCCGCCATTATGCTCACCGTCGACACGGCGATTCTTGGTCGTCGAGAGCGTGATGTACGACGTGGCTTCACTCTCCCGCCCAAGATCGGACTCGACACAATCGTTGATGGCGTCAGACATCCGCGTTGGACCTGGGACTTTCTCACTCACGAGCCGATCACCTTTGCCAATGTCGCTGAACACGCTGACAAAGACGGTGGCACGGCTGTGTCGCTCTCTCAGTACATCAATGATCAGATGGATCCGTCGGTGACTTGGGAAGACATCGCCTGGCTGCGAGCCAATTGGAACGGCCCGATCATCGTGAAAGGAATTCAGCGGACTGAAGATGCCGACCTTGCATGTCGACACGGCGTCGACGCGATCTCCGTGTCGAATCATGGTGGCAGGCCACTTGACCATGCGCCATCGCCAGTGTCGATACTCGCCGACATCGCCGACACGGGTGCTGGTCGTAGTTTTGTGATTTGTGACGGCGGTGTGCGCCGTGGTGCCGACATCTTGAAGGCACTCGCACTCGGCGCCGACGCTTGTTCCGTTGGCCGCGCCTACCTGTACGGCCTTGGTGCTGCCGGCGAACCCGGTGTCGACATCGCCATCGGCATGTTGCGAGACGAGCTACGTCGCGCGATGGCGCTCGCCGGCGTGCGGTCGCTCGCGGAAATCGATCGCACTCTCGTCACCTGGAGAAACCAATGACAACTCAAGTACCGGGCAACGTCCCACCAATCGATGATTGGAACCAACTGCTGGATGAAAAAGTGGTGGTCGTGACAGGCGGAGGCGCAGGAATCGGTGCAGCCATATGCGAGTTGTTTGCCCGTCACGGAGCAGTGCTCGAAGTCGCAGAAATCGACGGAGACCGGGCGAAAAGCATCGAGGACATCGTGCACGGCGTCGGAGGGACCATCACGACTCGCGTCATAGACGTCACAAACGACACGCAAGTCGATGATTTCGCGGCGGAGGTTCTGAAACGACACGGCCACGTCGACGTACTTGTGAACAATGTCGGCGACTTCAGGCCCAACGTTCCTTTTCGCGAGTCCTCTCCTGCATCGTGGAAGACGATGTACGACCTGAATCTTGGCCACATCTTCGGTGTCACGCGCGCCTTCATCAATTCCATGGTCGATGCTGGAACGGGTTCGATCATCAACTTCCATTCCGTCGAAGGCATGCGTGGATACGCTGGTGAGCCGGTGTACGGCGCGATGAAAGCCGCTGCTGCCCACTTCACCACGTGCCTTGCCGTCCATGTCGGGCGTTTCGGTGTCCGCGTGAACGGCATCGGCCCTGACCTCACACAGACACCACAAGTCAATTACTTGAAAGGCTGGGAAGAAAGTGACCACTTGTGGCCGTCCTGGTCACCGGTCGGACGCCTCGGTTGGCCCGAAGACCAGGCGCGCGTCGCGCTCTTTCTCGCATCGGACATGTCGTCTTTCGTGACTGGGCACAACATCCCAGTCGATGGTGGCACCAAAGCAGGCGGCGGATGGTTCTGGTCGCCGACAGAGAACCGCTTCGTCAACCGCCCACGAACACTCTGAGACGTTCTGAAACACTCACACGCGGGCGCTCACGCGTGTGAAGACCATCACACCGTCCTCAATTGGCGCTTTTCGGAACATCTTTTTGTCTGATGCATAGTTCTGCGGATTGACCCACGGTTCACGATCCCCTTGCTTTGGCATCTTGTCCATGAACCGACGCATGTACCCAGGGCTGAATGATTCAATCCACGAATGCGGCGTCATGCCCTCGTCTTCGCGACGAAGTGTCGGCGTGAAAACATCAGCACCGATTGTGTCCATGTGGTTCAGAAGTCGACACACATATTCACTGGTTAGGTCTGCCCGGAGCGTCCATGACGCGTTGATGTAGCCGAAGGTCGAGATCAAGTTCGGCACACCTGAATACGCCATGCCCTTGTATGTCCAGGTCTCGGCAAAATCAAGACGACGCCCATCAATAGAGAATCTCATGTCTCCGACCGTGACCAACTGCAACCCAGTGGCCGTCACGATGATGTCGGCATCGAGATGCTCCCCTGACTGCAGACGAACACCCGTCTCGTCAAAGCACTCGATATTGCCGGTGACGACGGACGCTTTCCCGGACGTGATTGCAGTGAACAGATCTCCGTTCGGAACGAGGCACAAACGTTGGTCCCACGGGTTGTAGTCCGGCGTGAAATGTGTGTCGATGTCAAAGTTCGGTCCGAGATGCTCACGCACTCCGTCGAGCAGCTTGGACTTCACATAGTCAGGTTTCGTGCGTGTCTTCTTGTACACCAGTTGTTGCATGGTGGTGTTCTTCCAACGGGTGATGGCATATGCCACCGACGCCGGCAAGAACCTACGCAGAGCATTCGCCACTTTGTCCACATCGGGTCGCGCGACCACATAGGTGGGTGTGCGCTGAAGCATCGTCACGTGAGCAGCACTCGTGGCCATGGCTGGTACGAGTGTCATCGCCGTTGCGCCAGAACCGATGACGATCAAACGCTGTCCGGAATAGTCGAGATCTTCTGGCCACTTCTGGGGATGGATGATGCTCCCGCGAAACGAGGAACTTCCCTCAAATTCTGGCGTGTAGCCCTGCTCGTAGCTGTAATAGCCGCTGCACATGTACAGAACACCGCACGTGAGTTGCTCGACAGACATGGTGTCACCACGGGTAATCGTCAATCTCCAATGACCGGCATCGGAGTTCCATGCCGCCTCGGTGACCTTGTGCTGGAAACGAATC
>SXWG01000180.1 GCA_005789925.1 Actinomycetota bacterium
GAATAGAACAACCCTGCGTACCCGACGAGGGTGTCGCCGACGTACGCAACGATGTAACTGCGGCTACCCGTGCGAACTTGCGACAACTCATCGACGAACACACGATGGGTCCATGGACGTTTGTGCACTGCTTCTTCGATGTCGAGCACACGGCGCAGATGACGCCTGCGCATCGGTTCGGTGGTCAACTCATTGGTCGGTGATGTGCGCGTGATTCCCATCATCGACCTTCTCTCGTGGCCCAGTTGATTTCAGCATCTGGAACTCGCAAATACATCGGTTCGACCATGTGGGCCTCGACCCACTCTTCGCGTGACGCCCGTTGCCCGGCCAAAGACAAGAGATCATCGATGCTTGGCCAGGTCACTTCGTCAGCGCGCATCGTCGAGCGAGTCAACGCTTCGAAAGATTCCTGGTGGCGCACGAAACCAGACCCCACACAGGTCACGTACTGGTCGCGTTCAGCGAGATGAATCGCGCAGTCATCTGGTGGTGTCACCACTGGTTCGGTGAGCCGCGTCATCCGACCGTCACTTGGTTTGTACACCGCCCAATACATCTCTCCGCGACGCGCATCGAGAGCAGCCGCCACGACATCGTCTTCGGTTCGTGACATGCGATGTGCGAGGACGTCGAGGCTGCACATCGGCACCACCGGAATGTCGAATGCCCAGGCCAACGATTGTGCTGCGGCAACACCCACTCGTAGACCGGTGAAAAGGCCGGGCCCGATGTCGACTGCCACAGCACCAAGTTGACGAAGAGTCACACCTGCCTGCGCACAGACGAACTCGATCATCGGCGCCAGACTCTCTGCGTGGCGACGGTCGCTGTTGACCGTGGCTGAAGCGAGCGTGCCGCGATGGTCGCCCAGGGCAACACCGACGTGCTCGACCGCTGTTTCGATACCGAGAATCAACATCTCAGTCGCCCCACTTCGCGAGTGCGCGCTTCAGTTGCTCCCAACGTGAGTCCCACGTGTGACCGGCCACTGACACAGTGACTTGTCGAGTGTCCTCATCGTCATCATCGGCCTCAAGTGACACGACGAGATGATCTCCCAGAACGTCGCTGGCGACATCGCCCCATTCAACGACCACGACGTCGCCTAGATCTGCAAGCTCACGCAGTCCGAGGTCTTCCACGTCAGAAAGTCGGCCTAGGCGATACAAATCGGCATGGTGAACGACGATTTTCCCCGTGTCGTAGGTGTGCACCAGCGTGAACGTCGGTGACGACACGGTCTCATCGGGCGACACACCGATGCCCGCTGCGAAACCCCTCATAAATGCGGTCTTGCCCGCCCCCATCTCACCTGACAACACGACAATGTCGCGCGGCCGTGCGAGTGACGCGATGGCGCCAGCCAGTTCCTCGGTCTGGTGAACATTCGTGGTGCGTGCGTTGATCACAGGTATCGACGCTCCATGCGGTTGCTGATTCCGCACACGATCTCGTAGTCAATGGTGCCGATTGAAGCGGCCCATTCCGATGCCGAAATTGCGTCGTCACCGTCAGCACCTATGAGCGTCACGACGTCTCCCACTTGCACACCGTCGCACTCGGAGACATCCACCATCAATTGGTCCATCGTGACTGTGCCAGCAATTGGACAACGCTGTCCACGCACCAAGACCTCTTGTGAAGTGGCCCACACGCCACGTGGCACGCCATCGGCGTACCCGAGCGGCACTGTTGCAATCGTGGACTTTCGCTTCACGGCACGGCGCAATCCGTAAGACACTGCATCACCGGCTTCAATGGTGCGTACGGCGCTCACACGTGCTTTCACGGCCATGGCGGGGATGAAATCGCCACAATGATTCGCCACACCGGCACCGGGCACCAGTCCGTACGTCACGATTCCGGTTCGCACCATGTCGAAACGCGCATCTGGCATCGCAAGAGCAGCAGCGCTGTTGGCGGCGTGCACTCTCCCAGGGTCGATACCGGCTGCGCGAATACCGTCGATGACGGAGTTGAAGGTCGCCAATTGACGCGCATTTGCCTCATGACCAGGTTCATCAGCACAGGCAAAATGCGTGAACACACCGGCAAGTGCAAGATTCGATGCAACGCTCACTGCAGACACAAGATCTATTGCATTGTTCGGGTCGACACCGGCACGATGCATTCCGGTGTCCACCTTCACGTGCACATCTGCGACCACACCAGTGTCGATAGCAGCAGAGTTCAACGACGTGAGACCGACGTCAGACGTCACCGTCGCAGTGAGACCATGACACACGATGTCAGTGGCTTGCGATGGAGGCTGCTCGCTGAGAATGAGTATCGGTGCATCGACCCCAGCTTCGCGGAGGTGCACACCTTCTTGCACGAGTGCAACACACAAACCTGTGGCGCCGCCGGCGATTGCAGCTCGTGCGACGTGGACAGCACCATGGCCGTACCCGGCGGCTTTCACCACAGCCCACACCTCACTCGGTGCGACGAGCGACAAAAGATGTGCGACGTTGTGGCGCACCGCATCGGTGTCGACCTCGACCCATGCCCACCGTGCCGCCGACACACTCACCGCGACACTCCTACTTCATCGAGCACATGTGAGATCTCGGCGACGACATCGCGGGCGATGGTCCCCTCTCGCGGACACAACGACGCTGCCACCCCGTGCACCACTGCGGCTGCAGTTGCTGCGGGTGCCGCCTCCATGCCGCGTGAGAGAAATGCGGCCACAACGCCCGACAACACATCACCACTTCCCGCAGTCGCAAGGCGCTGATCGCCGGATGCGACGAGAAATGTGGGGTTGTCAGGCGATGCCACGATGGTCGTGGGGCCCTTGCGCAGGACCACACATCCTGTTCGATCCGCTAGGCGGCGGGTCGCTGCGACTTTGTCAGCGTCGTCGACATCTCCGCCAAGTGAGGCGAACTCGCCGTCATGAGGCGTCAAGACGGTGGGCGCTGTTCGCGACGTGATACTTGAGGCATCTCCGTGTGGGTCGACCACGGCACTCAGACCGTCACCATCGACGACAACCGGAATTGACACCGAGCGCACGACATCGCGGACCAGTTCGGCGACGTCATCTCCACGACCCAGACCGGGACCAATGACGAGCGATGCGAACCGATGCGCATCGGCGGCGACCTGTGCTCCCCAGTTCTCTGAGCTCAAGTGTCGCTGTACCACTTCGGTCGGCAGTGAACTCGACGTGTCGTGCGACGTCTCGCGCAACGATGCGTGGACGATGCCAGCACCCGCGCGCATCGATGACGCACACACCAATGCAGCAGCGCCGGTCATTCCACCACTGCCGGCAATGACACGCACGGCATGAGTCCATTTGTGCGCGTCGCGGTCACGGGGCGGAATCCACGCTGCAACATCTGTCGGTTCGACGAGAAAAACGGACACGTCGTCACAATGCTCCATGACGTCAACGCCGATGTGCGCGATTTCGATGTCGCCACACACTCGGGC
>SXWG01000181.1 GCA_005789925.1 Actinomycetota bacterium
AGCAGCGGGCGCCGTACGTGGATGCGGTCTTCGGCACCCACAACGTCGGGCGGGCGGCGGCGCTGCTGCGGGAGGCGGCGGCGTCGGGCGGACCGGCGTTCGAGGTGCTCGACCGGCCGGAGGAGGGGGAGTTCGCCTCGGTCCTGCCGGCGGTGCGGGACGTCCCGTACGCCGCGTGGGTGACGATCCAGGTCGGCTGTGACAACTCGTGCGCCTTCTGCATCGTGCCGTCGGTGCGGGGCGAGGAGATCAGCCGCCCGTTCGACTCGATCGTCGACGAGGTGCGCACGCTCGCCGCCGGCGGCGTCGTCGAGGTCACGCTCCTCGGCCAGAACGTCAACAGCTACGGCCGCGACCTCACACGTGCCGAGCGACAGGCAGGTGGCGATGTGAGAGTGCGTCCGTTGTTCGCCGATCTCCTGCGCAGTGTCGGAGCAGTTCCAGGAATTCGACGGGTGCGCTACATAAGCCCACACCCCAAGGACATGAAGAGTGACGTCATCGCGGCCATGGCAGAGACGCCGACGGTGTGTGAGCACCTGCACTACCCGTTGCAGGCGGGCTCTGACCGCGTGTTGGCACTCATGCACAGGGGATACACCGCGCAGCGGTATCTCGAACGGTTGGCCGAGGCGCGCGCAGCGATGCCCGACATCGCAATCACCACTGACATCATCGTCGGCTTCCCAGGCGAGACGGAAGAAGACTTCGTCCGCACACTCGAGGTGTCGGCAGAAGCCGACTTTGATTCGACGTACACGTTCATCTTCTCGCCGCGTGACGGCACGGAAGCAGCAATCATGACGGAGCACTTCGTCGAACCGAGCGTGATCGCGGATCGATTCGACCGACTGCGTGTGGTGGTGGAACGAAGTGCGTTGCTGCGCCATGAGGCTCGTGTCGGGCGCACCGAGGAAATCGTCGTGGAGGGACCAAATCGCAAGCGTGAAGGTCACTTCACCGGACGGACGCGCCAGAACAAGTTGGTTCATTTCGCCTCGCATGAACTATTGCGACCGGGCACATACGGAACAGTCGAGATCACTCGCGGCGCACCTCATTTTCTGGAAGGCATCTTCCGTGAGGTGCTCGCTGAGCCCACGCATCGCGTTCGCATTCCGGTGGCCGTGGCCGGGCACTGATGTCAGGACTTCGTCCGATCGCCATCGTCGGACCGACAGCGAGCGGCAAGAGCGACCTTGCACTCACCATTGGTGCCTCAATCAATGTGCACATCATCGCCGCAGATGCGATGCAGGTGTATCGCCGTATGGACATCGGTACGGCGAAACCGACGTTCGAAGAGCAGCGACGAATGGTCCATGCGTGCATCGATTTGTGCGAACCAAGTGAGCGCTTCACCATCGCCCGTTATGTCGAGGCCTATCGCCAGGCACTTGTCACGGCGACGGAGTGTGGGGCACAGCCCGTGGTTGTGGGAGGCACCGGTCTGTACATCACTGCGGTCGTCGACGGATTGGATCTTCCAGGTGAGTGGCCCGACATTCGGGAAGAGCTCGAACGCAATCCCGATACGACGGCTCTTCACGCTCGTCTGACTGGCATCGATCCGTTGGCCGCAACTCGTATGGAGCCGACGAATCGTCGCCGAGTTGTTCGGGCCCTCGAAGTCACGTTGGGAAGCGGAAGACCGTTCAGTTCGTTCGGAGATGGCGTGGCCAACTTTCCGCCAACGGATATTCGCCAGATTGGTCTTCGTTGGTCGCGTCCCCACTTGTCTCGACGCATAGAGATGCGCGTTCATCGCATGGTCGAGGCGGGTCTCGTGGATGAAGTTCGTGCGTTGCTTGCCGAGTCCAAGCCGATGTCGGCAACGGCGCGACAGGCACTTGGCTACAAAGAGATCATCGAACACCTCGATGGTCAGACCAGTCTTGAGTCTGCAATCGAGAAAGTCGTTCTTCGAACTCGTCAGTTCGCCGTTCGCCAGGAGCGATGGTTCCGAAGAGACCCGCGCATCGAGTGGTTCGATGCCGAAAGCGACCCACTCGAAGAAATCGCCACCCATGTACTGCGATCCCTGGCGTAGGGTGTGAAGACACCTATGGAAGTGGCACTCACCAAGCATCACGGACTTGGGAATGACTTTCTCGTCTACGACATCGCTCAAGGTGTGCCGCAGATTCCGTGGTCCGAGTTGGCTCAGCGCTGGTGTGATCGACGCATGGGTGTGGGTGCCGACGGCCTGTTGGTGTTGGAACGTCACGGTGATCGGCGCGCGTCAATGATGCTGTTCAACTCTGACGGAAGTCGTGCCGAGATGAGCGGCTATGGCATTCGGTGTCTCGTACAGGCTGCCTACACGGCAGACGGGGTGACAGGTCCTTGCACCTATTCGATCGTGACGGAGGCCGGTGAGCGCGTCGTCGAAGTGCTCGGTGACCCAGAAGGTGGACTTCAAAATGTGGTGGTCGACATGGGGATCATCGAAGACATCGATGCGCCACCACGCTGGGACGACCTTGAAGCGCACCCAGATCGACCGGTGCGACATGTGAGCCTGGGCAACCCGCATTCGGTGGTTGCTGTCGACGACGTGGCCCTCGTCGACCTTCGCGCACTCGGGGCGAAAGTGCCTGATATCAACCTCGAAATCGTCGAGCCGGGTCCTGAGCCACATGCCATCACGATGCGAGTTCATGAACGAGGTGCTGGTGTGACGTTGGCCTGCGGAACCGGAGCCTGCGCAAGTGCCGAGGCGGCACTGTCGTGGGGCATCGTGCCGACCTCAACTCATGAGGTGCTCGTTCACATGGATGGCGGCGATGCCAGAGTTCGTGTCGATTCGCAGACTCGTCGGGCGACATTGATCGGCCCGACGCAATACGTTGCGACGGTCACGGTGCACGTGTGAGCAACCCGTATCAGGAGGCGCTCGGGCGTACGCTCATCGAGCGCACGTTTCGTGAGCGCATCGTGTTGGTCGGAGTCACACTTGTCGGACAAACCGACGAAGACACTGAAGAAGGACTCGACGAGCTGGCTCTGCTGGTCGACACAGCCGGAGCAGACGAAGCAGCTCGGGTGACACAGCGTCGCGACACACCAGACCCGACCTTCTATATCGGAAAAGGAAAAGTCGATGAGTTGCACGAAGTGTGCCTCGCTGTCGATGCCGACACAGTGGTGTTTGATGCCGAGCTGACACCAGCGCAGCAATTCAACTTGGAAAAAGTCCTCGGTCGAACGGCAATCGACCGCACTGCAGTCATTCTCGACATCTTCGGCCAGAACGCGCACACCCTCGAAGGAAAAGCGCAAGTCGAGTTAGCACTGCTTCGGTACCGGCTGCCGCGTTTGCGTCGTGGTGCCAAAGCGAAGTTGTCCCAGCAAAGTGGTGGCGTCGGTGCTCGCACGCGTGGTTCCGGTGAGACACGACTCGAGGTCGACCGCCGCGCGATCATGTCGCGCATCAACAAGCTAGAACGCGATCTGAAGGACCTGCGTAACACACGGCTTGTGCAGCGAAAGAGCCGCGGCCGAAGCGGACTAGCCAACGTTGTCATCGTCGGATACACGAACGCCGGAAAGTCGACACTCTTGAACTCCCTCACGCAGGCCGGAGTGCTCGCCGAGAACCGCCTCTTCGCGACCTTGGATCCGACCACCCGTCGCCTTGCTCTGCCTGGTGGAGAACCCGTGTTGCTCACCGACACTGTCGGCTTCGTGCGTAAGTTGCCGCACGGCCTCATCGAGTCGTTCAAGAGCACGCTGGAAGTGGCCGCAGAGGCAGACCTACTCGTGCACGTGGTTGATGCGAGTGCTCAATTCCCCGAGCATCAGATCACTGCTGTCCATGAAGTGTTGGACGAAATCGGTGCCGGCAACGTGCCTGAGCTGATCGTGTTCAACAAGTGCGACCTGGCAGATGATGACGGCGCACATCTTGTCTCCACCCACACCGGTTCGGTGGCCGTGTCAGCGCTCAAGCAGCGTCACGTCAATGTCTTTCTGCGAACCTTGGCAGACCGGGTCCGGTCATTGACCGCGGTGACTGAGTTGGTGATTCCGTTCGACCGCGGCGATGTGCTCGCAGCGGTGCACCGAGAAGGCGAAGTCGTGTCCACCGAGAGCGCAGACGATGCGATGGTGGTTCGGGCCCGTCTGTCTGATGCGTCGCGTGGTCGCCTGTCGCAGTTCGTTCGCGGCACTCGCGATGGGTAAACATGAGAACTCCATGACAGACCGTGACGCTTTAGGTTTCGAGCCGCCGCCGTATCCCTACGACCGACTCGATGCTTTTCATAAGGTGGCAGCGACCCACGACGGAGGAGTCATTGATCTCTCCATTGGTACGCCGTGCGATCCGCCGCCAACAGCTGTTGTCGAGGCACTGTCAACCTCGGGAGCCGAGCGTGGATATCCGCAGAGCATCGGAAGCGAGGCCTTGCGTCGTGCCATCGCTCGATGGATGGCCCGCCGATTCGCCATCGACATGCCGGTGTCTCGCATCGCGGCATGCATCGGAACGAAAGAATTCGTCGCGACCACGCCGCAATACATGAAGTTGCGTCGACCGAATCGGGACACTGTTCTGTATCCGCAAACTGCGTACCCGACGTATGAAATGGGAGCGATACTCGCCGGGCTACGGGCACTGCCGGTGCCGATGAATGCGAACGGCACGATGAACCTTGCGTCGATTTCACGTGACGATGCGCAACGCGCACTCATGTTGTGGGTGAACAGCCCGAGTAATCCCACGGGTGAGCTGGATGACCTAGGCGCCGCGGCAGCATGGGGACGCACTCACGGAGTCCCGGTGTTCAGCGACGAGTGCTACACCGAATTCACATGGTCAAGCGGTTCGCAGTCGATCTTGCAGCATGGGGCAGAAGGTGTAATTGCCGTGCACTCACTGTCCAAGCGTTCGAATCTTGCCGGTGTCCGCGTCGGGTTCTACGCGGGCGACGCCGACACCGTGAGCTATCTGCAAGAAGTTCGCAAACATGCCGGGTTCATGGTGCCTGGGCCAGCGCAGGCCGCCGCCATCGCGGCACTGGATGATGATGAACACGTCAGAGTCCAACGCGATCGGTATTTGTCGCGTCTCGAAAAAGTCGCACAGGTGTTGAGCACGTGGAGCGGAGTGTCCATCAGCATGCCGGCCGGCGGTTTCTACTTGTGGTGTGACGTGGGCGATGCCTGGGGTTTCACTGAGCGATTGGCGACCGATGGGGGAGCACTGGTAAGCCCCGGAGACTTTTACGGACCACAGGGTGCGCGCTTTGTGCGCGTGGCGGTGGTGCAACCCGATTCTCGAATCACATTGCTGGCAGATCGTTTGTCGCGTCGCTGATGCGACGTTGCGTCGTCAGATACGACGAAGGACAGTGACGACTTTTCCGAAGATGCTGACTTCGTCGGCGTTGAACACCATGGGCTGAAGCCGTGGGTTCGACGGAATGAGAGTGATCTTGTTTCCTGACTTTTTGAAGGTCTTGACAGTTCCTTCTTCGCCTGGAATACCTGCCACCACGATGTCGCCGTTGTCGGCCGTGTTCTGCTGGCGTGCAACGACATAGTCGCCATCGAGGATGCCCGCTTCGATCATGCTGTCGCCACGAACGCGGAGCATGAAGAGCTCTCCCTCGCCCGTGAAGTCGGACGGCATCGGGATGAGGTCTTCGACATTTTCTTGCGCGAGCACGTCGGTACCTGCGGCTACTTCGCCGATGAGCGGAATATGTCGCGAGGGGCGACGATCCATGGCAACGCCGGAGTTGGTGTCGAAGCGCACTTCGATGGCGCGGGGCTTGGTCGGGTCACGGCGCAGATACCCGAGGCGCTGGAGGGTGGCGAGGTGGTTGTGCACCGTGGAGGGGGAGTTGAGGCCGACGGCCTCGCCGATCTCGCGCACGCTCGGCGGGTAGCCCCGATCTTGCATGCATTGCTCGATGACGTTGAGGATCTCGCGCTGACGTGGGGTGAGGGTTTCGGCCATGGCCTGAGCGTACAGGTGTTCGCCCCGTGGGTCAAACACCTGTTCGCCAAACATTTGTTCGTAGACCCCTTGACACGAACACCTGTTCGGGGCAAACTATCGAACACCCGTTCGTTACGGTGCCAACAACCCACCAGAACCGCCCAGTTCAGCCCCCGCCAGAAGGAGACCCCCATGAGCACCATCACCCACATCGACCCCCTCTTCGCGTCACGTCGTCCCGTCGCCCGACCAGCTGCCCGTGTCGGCACCGGGGCGACGCCGCGACCAGTCATCATGCGTCGTCGAATTTCACTCGGCCTTGTTGCTCTCGCCGTGGTCGCCACGGGGGTGCTGGGCAGCCGCGCGATGGCCACCGAACCGTCAGCCAATGACGCCGGGGTTCCGAGAACAGTTGTCGCGCAGCCCGGTGACACCATCTGGGGCATCGCTCGCGATCTCATGCCACAAGGCGACATCACGGAACTCGTCGATGTTCTGGTCCGCATGAACGGAGATCAAATCTCCGCCGGCCAGATCATTCGCATCCCCTGATCCCCTGTCCGTGTACGACGCGGACAGGGGAGACAGAAAGTAAAGAAAACCCCGCACTACTCTGTAGACGTGCATTGTCCGGTGTGTAAGCACGACGACACGAAAGTGATCGACTCTCGGTCTGCCGAGGATGGCAGCGCTATACGTCGTCGTCGCTCGTGCCCAGAGTGTTCATACCGATTTACAACGTACGAACGCCTCGAGGGTGCTCCGCTGATGGTGTTAAAGCGCTCAGGTGAGCGCACGCCCTTCGATCGACAGAAGGTGGCGGCGGGAGTGCGTTCAGCGTCCAAAGGCCGCGCGGTCACCGAGGAGCAGATCGACGAACTGGCCGAATCGGTCGAAGACGAAATTCGTTTGGCAGCAGCGGCAGGAGAGGAAGTCACCACTTCACTCATCGGTCATGCAGTGCTCGAACGCTTGAAGGCGCTCGACGAAGTCGCGTACATGCGCTTCGCAAGTGTGTACAAGAACTTCGACGGTGCGGCCGACTTCCGCCGCGAACTTGCGTTGTTGAAGCAGTCCTGAACTAACTGAGCGTCGGCTCGTAGCGACAGAACACGAAGTCACCGTCGCGCAACACGCGCGTCAAACAAAAGTCATGTGGCACTGCAAGCTGAGTGACAATGTGGTCCGTCGCACCGCCAACGATGTGGGGCGACAGCGTCAGATTGATGGCATCAACGAGACCGAGCGTCAACAACTGAGCGTTCAGCACCGCACCACCTTCCACCTGAATGAATGAACCACCAAGTAGTCGTAGTGCAGACGCAAGGTCGACAGTGCCGGTTCCTGCGCGCACGTTCTTTACGGGTACGGTCGGTGCATCGACGGGTAGGACGAGAATTCCGCACCCAGAGGTGAAGAGCTCACTCGACGTGTCGACCTCGCCCCGATGACTGACGACTGCGACGGGAAGATCAGGTCGGCTGGGGCGGTGATAGTGCTCCGCTCGCACGGTTCCGGCACCGACCAACACCGCCGACGCCGCCGAGCGAAGGGCACTGAACGCCGCTTTGTCTGGAGGTCCACCGAGTGGCCCGGACACGCCGTCGATGGCGATGGCACCGTCGATGCTGCTGATCATGCAGATTTCCACCTGTGGCCGTCCGTCAGTATGCGGTGAACGCTCGAACGCGAATGCTTCTTCCACGGACACCGATTCGGCGGTATTGCCGCTGAGTCGCGAGTCAGCGAGAATCACGTGCACCTGGTCAGCATACGAACGGGTGCGTCGTGACACGAATATTTGTGTGGAAGGGTAAGCACATGACGGAAGCCACTCGCCGAATTCCAGTCCGCACTGCATACCGCACATGTCCGCTATGCGAGGCCACGTGTGGTCTCGAGATCACGGTCGATGCCGATGACCAGATCGTGCGCATCAGGGGTGATCAAGACGACGTGTTCAGCAAAGGTTTCATCTGTCCGAAGGGCAGCACGTTGAAACAGTTGCACGAAGATCCAGACCGTCTCCGGCGACCGTTGGTGAAGCGCGACGGGGTTCATGTCGAAGTGTCATGGGATGAGGCATGGCAAGTTGTTCGTGATGGTCTCGCCGGTGTCATCGACGCACATGGCAGGTCGGCACTCGCGGTGTACATGGGTAACCCCGGCGCACACAATCTTGCATCGATGACGTTCAACCGAGCCGTGAACTTGGCACTTGGTTCGTTCAATCGTTTCAGCGCGTCGACTGTCGACCAGATGCCAAAGCATGTGGCTGGCGGGTTCATGTTCGGAACCGGAATAACCATCCCTGTTCCCGACATCGATTACACGGACTACCTGTTGATGTTCGGTGCGAACCCACATGCGTCGAACGGAAGTCTGTGCACAGCGCCCGATTTCCCCGGTCGTATGCGGGGCATTCAAGAGCGCGGCGGAAAAATCGTCGTTGTCGACCCACGTCGTACGAAGACCGCTGATGCCTCAGACGAGTGGTTGCCGATCATCCCTGGTACAGACGTCGTCTTCGTCGCGGCACTCATCAACGAATTGTTTGCCACTGGTGCGGCCGACGTCGGTGCTCATGTCCGCTCTCATGTCGTTGGTGTCGACGAACTGAAAAGTGCAGTCGCACCCTTCACTCCTGAAGTCGCGGCCGAGTTGTGCGGTATCGATGCAGCAACGTGTCGGCGCATCGCTGCCGAATTAGCCGCGGCACCAACAGCAGCGGTGTACGGACGAATCGGTGTGAACACGGTCGAGTTCGGCACCGCCACCGCATGGCTCATCGATGCACTGAACACCGTCACGGGCAACCTCGACAAGCGCGGAGGTGCGATGTTTACATTGCCGGCTGCGGGTCCGGTCACATCTGTCGGTGGAAAGCCGGGCGGATCAGGTTTCAAGATCGGCAAAGGGCACACACGCGTGCGTCAGTACCCGGAGGTCTTCGGTGAATACCCAGTTGCTGCCCTCGGTGAAGAAATTCTGACGCCGGGGGAAGGCCAGATTCGGGCCCTCATCTCGCTTGCAGGTAACCCCGTGTTGTCAACGCCCAATAGTGAGCAATTGGACAAAGCTCTCGACGACCTCGACTTCATGGTGAGCGTCGATATCTACCTGAACGAGACCTCGCGCCACGCCGATGTGGTCCTTCCACCGCCCTCGCAATTGCAGCGCGACCACTACGACATTTCACTTCTGCGTCTTGCGGTGCGCAATGTCGCCAACTACAGCCCGGCGGTGCTTCCGATGGAAGACGGGCAATGGGATGAGTGGGAAATCCTGGCAAAGCTTGCCGGAATTTTGCAGATACTCGACACGTCTGTGTCCGTCGGTGACATCGACGATCTGGCGGTCGCAGAGATGCTCGGCGGACTCGTCAAGAACTCGTCATCGAACATCTTTGGTCGCGACGTTGACGAGATCCTTAGACAACTCGAAGTAGAAGGGTTACGTGGCCCGACACGCATCTTGGACATCATGTTGCAGACCGGGCCGTATGGTGCGGCATACGGCTCGAACCCCAGTGGAGTTTCGGTGCGCGCTCTGCTCGATGCACCACATGGAATCGATTTTGGCGCACTCGAACCGCGCATTCCCGAGATTTTGCGCACGCCCTCAGCCAAAGTCGAGTTGTGTCCACCGTTGTTCGCGGAGAATCTGTCGAAAGTTCTCGCGCGTGTGAAGAAGAACTCCGATGACAAGTTGTTGCTCGTCGGTCGTCGTCACTTGAAGTCAAATAATTCGTGGATGCACAACATGAAAGTGTTGACCAAAGGATCTCTGTCATGCACGTTGCAAGTGCATCCTGACGACGCAGTTCGTCTCGGGTTGTCGCATGGCTCGCCAGCACGAGTGACAAGTCGGGTCGGATCACTCGTTGCTCCTGTGGAAGTGACAGATGCGATTCGCGCGGGTGTTGTCAGCCTGCCGCACGGTTGGGGGCACAACGTGCGGGGTACGAAGTTGTCGGTCGCAGCAGAAAAGCCTGGCGTGAACAGCAACATCTTGACGGACGACGAGCGCATCGATGAATTGTCAGGAAACGCAGTGTTGAATGCGATTCCTGTCACTGTTCAGTCGGCGTAGCGAAATGCACCTGTCGTCCACAGGTAACCCACAATGTCATCCCCTGTATTGACGAGGAATTCCACAAAACATTTGTGGAATTCACACCGTTGTCCACTTCCAATCCACAACGTTCGTCTCGTATCGTTACGCCCGCAGTCGACCCCGAGGTCGGATACGCATGGCAGATGGATGGTTGGATGCGAGAGGGGATCACCTTGATTTCGAGATCGCGCGGCGAGAGACGCATGGCGACGTCGCCGAAGCCACTCATGGGACTGGGCGGTCCTGAACCTATGGATCCGACCTTCGGGGTCGTTCTGCGCACCAAAAAGGTCCTCAGGCGAAGGTCAGTCGGACCTCGTCGGGGGCTTTCTTTGGAATCCGCGTCAGATAAGGGAAAGATTTCTTGAGGGTCGTTGACATGGATGTAACTACGGTGCTGTAATCTCCCAACCTCTTGTGGTGAAACCAGAAATGGGGGAGGGAAAACCACAAGATGTAGTGGTCGGGCCAATTGGCCTGCCGGCGGCCCCTCGGGGCCTCGGTGGGACGGTGACCAAGCCGCTCTACACGGTGACGATGTCGACCCATCGCCACCACAAACGCCCAGTCCACATACACGTTCGCGGCTTCAACGCCGCAACAATTCGCTTATAAGGAGAACAACATGTCACTCGCACCGGATCGTCTCGCCATTGGCATCCGACGCCACTTCACCACACCGGGCGTGCATCCGTACGACGAGGTGCAGTGGGAGCTTCGTGACGCACGTATCTCCAACTGGAAAGATGGCTCAGTTGCATTCGAGCAGTTGGGTGTCGAATTCCCCGTCGACTGGTCACTGAACGCAACGAACATCGTCGCTCAGAAGTACTTCCGCGGCACCCCCGGAACACCCGAGCGTGAGCACTCCCTTCGCCAGGTCATCGATCGTGTCGCCGACACCATCACCACGTGGGGAACCGAAGGCGGTTACTTCGTCGACGCGGAAGAAGCAGAAACCTTCCGCAACGAACTGAGGTACATCCTCGTCACGCAGCGTGCAGCGTTCAACTCGCCCGTCTGGTTCAACATCGGTGTTGCCGGTGTTCCGCAACAGGCGAGTGCGTGCTTCATCTTGTCGGTCGAAGACACGATGAACGACATCTTGCACTGGTACCGCGAAGAAGGCGTCATCTTCAAAGGCGGTTCAGGTTCAGGCATCAACCTCTCGCGCATCCGCAGCAGTGCCGAAATGCTCCAAGGCGGCGGAACGGCTTCTGGTCCGGTGTCGTTCATGCGTGGTGCCGACGCATCTGCCGGAACTATCAAGTCGGGTGGCAAGACTCGCCGCGCAGCAAAGATGGTCATCCTCAACTCCGATCACCCCGATGTCGAAGAGTTCATCTGGTGCAAGGTCAAGGAAGAGCGCAAGGCCCGCGCATTGCGCGACGCTGGCTTCGACATGGATCTCGACGGTGCCGACTCGTTCAGCATTCAGTACCAGAACGCCAAC
>SXWG01000013.1 GCA_005789925.1 Actinomycetota bacterium
GCTCGATGTGGCCAAGTTCTCGAGCAAGGTCCATGACCATCTGACACGTGCCGTCGGTGCTCGCATCGTCGACGACCAGGACATGGGCCTCCGGTAGCGCTGAACGAAGTCGGCGCAGAATCTGTCGGATGTTCCCGGCCTCTTGATGTGTCGGCAAGACGACCAGGGTCTTCATCGCTCCAGAGGCTAGTTCTCGCGTTGTTGGCCCAGTGGGACGTCACATGTCCAGCCGACAAGTGCGACGAGCCCGACAGTGATCCACGCAATGACCCCGAGGTCGGCGAAGCGTCCCGGCCAATCCAACGTCACGGGGTAACGCTGTGTGATCTGGCTGACGACAGTCCACGTCGTGAGCGCGAGATAGGCAATGCCGGCTATCGACACGAGCATGGTCGGCTTGGCTGGTCGGGTCACCATTGACAGCACCACGATCACCGTAAGGAAGCCTGCTGCCACTGGCGGAGCAGCGACTATGTAGGCGAGAAGTGCGACCGTGTTGACGAGCGTGGAGACACGAGGACGTGCATGTGCAGTTGTCGCAGATGCAGACGTTGAACGACGCGACAGGATGAAAAGAGCCACAAGTGTGGCGACACCGCCAAGGAGACTGAGCCACATGGCGTATCGGTACCACTTCTGGGGCGACCACTCGAAGGTGATGACACCGGGGCCTGGAACGATGACACCATGGGAGTATCCGTTCACGACAAAGGACTGGCTGATTGTTCGCGTGCCTTTATCATCGGTGAACGTCGCGTTCCATCCCTTGTTGTTGCTCGTTGCGAGAGCGACGATGGACTCACCTTGTGCGTCGACTTGTGCGACGATACGCGTGCGCTCTGCACTCGTGACTTCAGCCGTCACTGCACTCTTCGGCGAGAGGCTCGAGACATTCGAGCCGGGAGCAGCAGACGCACGTGGGGAGACGATGATACGGTCGACATTCCAGCCACTCACTCGGCCCGAGGTGGAATCGAGATAGTTGCGGCCTGTGCGTAGTGACAGCGGAACACAGCTCTCGAACGTCACTGCATCGTCACTCCATGGGTTTCGTGACGTGTCGGGGTCCGGGAGAATCCTCACCGGGATATCAGCTCCGTTCAGTCGCAAGAGGTCTGTCCTGCATTCCTGAGTGATGCGGCGCGGGTCACCCGGGGTCGCACTGTCGACACTGACTTCCGTGATCGCGACAGGGAGTTGTCGTTCTTCGGTCGAAAAATAGTCAGGATATGTACGCGTGTCGACGTCTTTGATGGTGATCGCCACAAGTGCCGAAGTTATGGGCGGAGACTGAACAGTCACCGAATGACCAGTGTCAGGCGTCGTCACGGTGGTCGAGGAACCGTCAGAGTAGGTGAGTGACAGTGTTCTCGGGCGTGAGTGCCACGCATCGTCGATGAAAGAGATGGTGATTGACCGGGAGGGACGCAGGCCCTTGAAGGTGATCGTGGACCCGGTCACGTCATCAAGGGGAGTGACCCACGCCGATGTGTCGTCGCCGTCCAAGACGTTGATAGCCGAGGTGTACGGGCTCCCCAGCATGCGTCGATTCGACGTTGCCGATACCGATGGGGTGCCCATCGCCTCGACCAGTGTCGAATCTGGAGCATTTCCGTTGAGGCGTAGCGACCCTGTCAACGAGATGGGTCGTTCAGCATCGACGTCGAGTGCCCGCAGCAGGCGCGCTTCAGGGTCACTTCGATTGGGTGTTGCTTCGTCGAGTCGCCAGCGAGAGAGCACGTAGGTGAGGTCCACAGCATCACGTGTGTCAGAGCTAGGTCGAGGTAGAAGGACATATTCAGCGTTGGTGACTCCGGGGAGGACGACCTCGGCGATTCCTGTTCCTGGCAATCCGTCGTACACATCACGGACACCGAACGTGTCGTCGTCGATGACGACACGCAGCCGATCAAATGTCGTGCGGTCGAATGACACGCGGGTCGATTCTGCGGCGAGATCGACTGAGAAGGGCACCTCGGTGTCGGCTCCGGCAGGTGAACGAAGCAGCAAGCGGCCCTTCGTGATGCGTCGTTCCGTGTTGCCGACTCGTGGCCAGACGAGTGTTGTCTCAGACGTCGTGACAGGTTCGACGAAGGTGACGTCGAGATGTTGACCGATCGAGCGTCCGATGATGCCGGTTCGCCAGGCCGTGTAGGGGTCACCGTCGACGGCATTTTCGGGTCGGTCCTCAGGCGTCGAGAGGATGGGATGGCCGTGATCGGATGCGACGACTTTTTCGACATCGCCGACAAGTAGTGACACCGACTGAGTTGAGGCAGGGACGGCGGTTGTGTGGTCGTCGACGAACGGCATCAGACGGTTGTCGCTCGGGTCTGTGGTTCCCGCTTCGTCACTTCGCTCGGTGCGACCCAAGTTCGATCCGACGGAATACCAGCGTCTCGATTGACGCCTGTTGCTGTCTGTGACGAGCACACGCGACGGCTTCCCGAAGTCCACGCCGGTGATGGTCGCCGTCGCGTCGTAGACGAAGGTTCCGAGACCGGACCGACCAAGTGCGGACACGGCATCGATCACGCCTTCACCGCTGCCCACCAATCGCGTGTGTGCGTCGAGTGGGCTGACCGTCACGAGAGGTTGCGGTTCGGCGGACATCATCGCAGTAGTCGGATAGGAATTAGCCCGGGGATGGGCGAGAAATGTCGCGTCCGCGATGGTCACCGATGACGTCGTCTCGATCGGTGCGCTCTGCTGACGCAAAGTGAGGCCCGCGTCTGCCAATTCACGCCAAAGTCGTCCGGGGTTCGGAGTTCGATATGTGTCGTATCTGATGTCGCCTCTGAATGAGATGGTGTCGGCTCCGATGAGTGCCGCGAATTCCTTCAATGAAGACGACTCGAAGCGGCCCTCTTGTATGCGTGTCTCATATGCATTGAGCAAGTCGGCAGTGGCATCGCTTCCGTACGGAACGAGTTCCCGGGCGATGTACTGGCTGTCAATCAAACCAGGAGTGACGGGATCGATCGTTCCGCCCCACGTGTATGTGGCGAAGTCGACACCTGGCAATTCGTATGCACGTGTGAGGGTCGACGGGTCGCGCGGTGTGTCTTCGATGGCACGAGTTGTCTCACGCCAGTGGGCCGGTATCTGTTCGTCGCGAGCAATCGAAGGTGTCAACAGTCGTCCGGCGACCCATGGGTAGTTCTGAGCAATGATCAACACCGCGAGCAGACCCCAGGAAAATGCGAGCGAGCGTTTCTTCGCTCGAGAGCGGAAATGGGCGGACACTCGGTCTGATGCAACGCCGAGGGACACGGCGAGAGCGATGAGCAGCACCGGCGTCGCCCGAGGACTGGAGCGAAGTGCAAAACCAGATTCGTTGCTGACGACCGCTTCGAACAGGCGACCGTACAACGATGAGGCCCCTTGTGGGTTGGCGCCGACTGCAACGGCGAGGCCGACCACGAGCAGTGCGACGCAGTGACGAGTGTGGCGATGACGAACTGCGCCGAGAGCAACAAGGGCCGCAGCGCTCATCAACATTCCGACGGCGAGCAAGGGAGTGGTTCCGACAAGACGTGTGCTCGCATTGACCCACGCACCACTGTGATCGCTTCCGTAGAAGAACCAGTATCCGAGTCCACGCAGAATTTCCTGCGGGGTCGACGCTTTGGCGACGGTCTCGTATGTCTCTGTGTAGCGAAGGATGGGAAGGCCATAACGGCCCTGAACGAAAAGGGCGGTGACCCACCACGCACCACAGACGAGCCAAGTGGTGAGCGAAATGACGAGAAGGCTGACATGGCGGCGCAATCGCACGGCACCAGTGGCGACGTCGATCAGCATCCAGACAATGACGCCGATGAACACCATGGCGAGAGCGGTGACGTTCACAGAACCGGCAGTGGCAACGAGGGCCCCGAGGGCGAGCCCCCATCGCGAGAGTCGACCCTCGCGAGCACGAACGACGCAGATCAGCATCCATGGAAGCAATGCCCACGGAGTCAGCAACCCGGAGAGGCGGGCGAGGTACTGGAGCGAATACGGGCTCAGTCCGTACACCAGCGCGGCAATGACTGCACCGACTTCACCAAGACCGAGAAGTCGCGCGAGTCGCAGCACGCCAAATGTCGCCGCAAGCGCAAGGAGAGACCACCACAAGCGCTGGGCGACCCAATCGGGGAAACCGAGAGCGTCCATGAACCAGAAATACGGACCCATCGGCCAGAGGTATCCGGCCATCTGGTGGGCGACTGTCCCAGCGCCGACAGATGGATCCCATAGTGACGTTGCGCGGGACAGCAGACGACCTGGGTCGAGGTAAAGATACGACTTCGTGTCGGCGCTGACATCGCCGGATGAGCTCCACAGGGGCGGAACGACACACAGCGTGACGATGAGAGCGTTGATTCGCAAGCGGACAGAAGCGAACAGCCGTTGTCGTGCCGGTGCGATTGCGTCACTCATGTGACGCCGATGCATGCCATTGTCGGACAAGAAAATCGAAGAGAGTGACGAGAGCAAGAGCAGCAAACACGATGAGGATCGGGTCTGTACTCGCGCGGTAGCGGGTGATGCCGGCTGATATCGCGACAGCGAGCAGGGCGGTGATGATCGGTGTCGAACACACCACAGCGGTCAGCCGTGACCGACGGAATGCCATGAGTAGTCCAGCAACAGCGAACGGAGCGAGCGCGTAGTAGTTGAC
>SXWG01000182.1 GCA_005789925.1 Actinomycetota bacterium
TCATGGCCGGTGAATAGACGGCGCCGCCTGCGCATGGTCCGAGAATGACGGAGATCTGCGGGATGACGCCAGATGACTGCACGTTGCGGTGGAAGATGCCGCCGTATGACGCGAGCGACACCACACCTTCTTGAATGCGCGCACCTGCACCGTCGTTGAGCCCGACGACTGGCGCACCGACCTTCAGCGCCAGGTCCATGAGTTTGTGGATCTTCTCTGCGAAGACCTCACCGAGTGCTCCACCAAAGACGGTGAAGTCCTGGCTGAAGAGAAACACCTTGCGACCATCGACAGTGCCCCAACCGGTGATCACACCGTCGGTGTACGGACGCTCTTCGAGACCCGCTGCATGGGCACGGTGACGAGCAAGCAGGTCGAGTTCGTGGAACGAGCCCGGGTCAAGGAGGTAATCGATGCGCTCGCGGGCGAGCATCTTGCCCTTCTCATGTTGGCGTTCGACGGAGCGGGCACTGCCGGCGTTGAATGCCTGTTGCTGGCGATCGCGCAGGTCGGCGATCTTGTCCTGCATGGAGGGGGCGGCTGATTCAGTCACATCTGAAACGCTAGTGCGGGGCGGTCTGAACGGCCCACCTGCGCGACGACAACTGAGCGTCTTGAAGGTGTTTAGCCCGCAGTGGTGGTGGTGGTTTCTGCAACCGTCGTGGTTGAGCCGTCAGTCGCGACCGTCGTGGTGGTGTCCACCACGGTGTCGGCTGTCGGGGCCGCTGACCCGTCGGTGATCTGGAAGTTGGCGCGCAATGTCTCTAAGTCTCCGGTTGTCGTGGTTCCAGACACCTCAACTCGCCACTGTCCGGCAGTCGGAATGCCGAACCCTGAGTCAATTGACACTTTCGCAGCACCGGGACGACGCAACGGAACATTGATGACGAGTCCGTTGATTGTCGGGTCGGCAGGGATGAAACGAACTTGGAATTGTTGAATGCGTGCTGGTTTGAACAACTCGACCAACACCTCTTGTGCGCCGACTGTTCCAGGGTTCAGGGACACGGTGACATCGAACCCGTTTTCGCTCGTCAGTCGTTGTGTGACGGCGTATTCAGTGGGGTCAGTGCGTTGGTCTGGCTGCACGAACGGTGGCCGCATGGTGAGTAACCATGACGACATTCCAAGGATCATGACCGACAAGGCAAGCTGCACTGCAGCTGGTCGTTGCAGTCGGGCCACGGCACGTGAAGGAAGTACTCGTGCGCGACTGAGCTTCTGTGTGATGAATTGTCGTACGGCAAATTCAACCAACACCAAGAGTATGACGACGAGCGTCTTCACGATCATCAAGCGACCATGGCTCGAGTTGAGAATGCTCGTGCCATCAAGTCTCCACACTTGGAAAAGTCCGGTTCCGATGATGCCGACCATGAGTGGCGAACCGATTCGTGCCCATGCACGTAATGCATCGAGAAGATCGCGTTCTCCAGGTCCGTTCAGCACGACTCGCGAGATGAGCAGCGCACCCCCGGTCCACAACATCACGAACAGCATGTGCGCGACACCGATAATGGCACCGATGACTGCGAGGCGACCGCCGGTTCTGTCAAAGCCGAAGGAAGCGACCATTAGGAACAAAACCACCAGTGACGGAAACTGTGTCGCAGGGTCGAGAACACGTGACGGCAGCCAAGCAACTGCGGCGACGAGGAATGTAAAGACGAGTCTCACGAGGAGTGCACGTCCGCGAGCAGTGTCGGCGATCGAGAACCATTCCGCGGGATTCAGGCCCGAGATGAAAGACGTTTCATTCGCCTGAGCAGCAGACAATGAGACGAGCAACACCATGATGACGCCGCTCGCAATCGCCATGATGCGGAAGTACCGCTCTGTGAGGGCGTACTCGACCCCTTCTGGCCAGGCGAGAACGATGAGGACGAGTCCACCGACGAGCGCAGAGAGCGAGAGGAAAGCGAGAGTTCGAAGAAGTCCGATCGGCCCGCCTAGTCGAGTCGGTTGCGTGGCGACTTCACCGCTATCGGTTCCTGGCACGGTGGTCGCAGTCGTCCCATCTGTTCCGGTGGTGCCAGGTGTGCCATCTGCCGTCGTGGTTGTCGTGACCGTTGCGTTGGTGAAACTGAATGTGCCCGTGCTGCCGTCGGGCAGCGACCAACTCACCGTGCATCGTCCTGGCGACGGAATTTGAGTGAGTGGCACCGACACCGACACGCCGTCTGCGGCAAGCGTCGGTTTGCCGAGGCCGGTGAGTTTGCCGTCGCACGCCAGAGACAATCCCATTCTGTCGACGTTTTCTTGTCCACCGAGGGCGTTCTGGAACACCATTTGAATCTGGGTCGGCGGCACTGACACGGTCTCGCCTTCGGCCGGATTGGTGGACAGGACGATGTTGTTCCCGCCGGCGGCTTGTGCGAACGACCCGAATCCGAGGATGGGGAGCAGCAGAAGAAAGAGGAGTGCAGGCAGACGGCGCATGTTTCTTCTGCAAACGGTACTCAAACCGCAGTACCTCAACGCGTCCACTCGCCTTCGCGCACCCTATTGCTATGGTCATTTCGTGGCCACGCAATCGCTCTACCGCAGGTACCGACCGCGGCGATTCTCCGAATTGCGGGGGCAAGAGCACGTCGTCAAAGCGTTGCGCAATGCGGTCATCAACCAGCGCGAGGGTCAGGCGTATCTCTTCTCAGGTCCTCGTGGAACTGGCAAGACATCGACGGCCCGCATCCTCGCAAAGGTGCTCAATTGCCAGAATCCAGTCGATGGCGAGCCGTGCTGCGAGTGCGATTCATGCGTCTCTGTCGACACCGGCACCAGTTACGACGTTCTCGAGCTCGACGCGGCAAGCAACAACGGTGTCGCAGAAATTCGCGACGTCATCGAGTCGGCCGCACTCTCCAGCCCGGGCCGGCACCGGGTGTTCATCCTCGACGACGTCCATATGTTGTCTCGGGGTGCCGAAGCAGCTCTTCTGAAGACGCTCGAAGAGCCACCTGAGCACGTCGAGTTCGTGCTTGCAACGACCGATCCACAAAAGGTCAGCGAAACTATACGCAGCCGCGAGCAACATCTGCAGTTCCACTTGTTGTCTGTCGCCGACCTCGATGAGTACGTGCGCTGGGTCATCAGCGACGCAGGTCTCGATGTGTCTGATGACGTCATCGAACGAGTTCTCACACAAGGTGCGGGTAGTGCGCGTGACACGTTGTCTGCACTCGAATTGGCAGTCGCAGGTGGTGGAACACTTGATGAGCCAGTGTCCATCGATGAAGTGCTCGAGTCGCTCATCGCACGTGATCAAGCTCGAGGTATCGCAGCAATCGCATACGCCGTTCAACAGGGGCGCGACCCGCGCACTCTCGCTGATGACATTGTGCGCACGTTGCGCGATTGTTTCTTGTCGCTCATGGCTCCCGAGCTAGTACAGCTTCCACAGCAGCGAGCAGAGATCATTGCTGAGCATGGCGAAAATCTCGGTGCAGCACGCGTGGTGCGCGCCATGGAAGTCATTGGTCAGACCTTGGTGGAAATGCGCCACGCACCTGATGCGCGCTTGTTGCTCGAAGTCGCCATCGTTCGTCTGTCATCACCGTCGTTTGATGACTCGAACGATTCGATACTCGTGCGTCTCCACCAACTCGAGACCGAAGTGCGTGAACTTCGCAATCGCCCCACCGTCACGCTCCCACCCGCGCCAGTCGACCCGAACACAGGTCGAGTAAAAGTAGGAGGTCGCGTCGCCGCAGGGTCTGCCACCACGTCGTCTCCACGCCCGGCAGCACCCACCTTGACTGTCCAGGAAGCGAGTGAACCGCCGGCGGTAAGTGTGCCGACGGCACCATCCGAGTCAGCGGCACCATCTGCGCCTGTTGTAGCCGCCGACACACCGACGGCGACCAAGAGCCCAGCTGAAGTGTGGCCACAGGTTGTCGCCGGATTGAAGCCATTTGCGAAGGCTTTGTTCAATGCCGCGTCGATTGCATCGGTGAGCGATGACGTCATCACACTCACCTTGCCGAACGAGTCGCACATGAAGCGATGCACCGAGCATGTGCCTGCGCTTCAGCAGGCACTCGCAAGTGCATGTGGTCGCTCGTATCAGCTGGAACTCACTGCCGATGCCACAGCATCAAAGGGGATCGAACGACCTGCTGAACGATCGAAGAAGAAGAAAGTCGTTGACGAAGTTGCCGAAGATCCGCACAAAGCGATCGATCCGGCAGACCTCATCGAAGGGCCAGCCGGTATCGATCCGTCAATCGAACGACTTCGTAACGCATTTCCAGGCGCCCGTGTGGTGACCAACGACAAGAACTAATCGACGTGTCATCGCCCTACACACCTCCGGTTCAGACCCTCATCGACGAGTTAGGGAAGTTGCCAGGAGTCGGTCCACGTTCTGCACAGAGAATGGCGCTGCATATTGTGAAGTCCACCACGGAAGACGCGTCACGTCTGGCGCGAGCAATCAGCGATGCAAAAGACAAAGTTCGTTACTGCGACAAGTGTTTCAACCTGTCCGAAAGCACCCTGTGTGGAATTTGTGCAGATGACCGCCGCGATTCTTCGATCATCTGTGTTGTCGAGGACTCCCGTGACATCGTCGCCATCGAACGAACGGGCGAGTTTCACGGTCGCTACCACGTGCTTCTCGGATCTCTCGACCCGCTTCAGGGCATTGGGCCAGATCAACTGAAGATCCGTGAACTCATTCCGCGACTCGATGCGGAAGAAGTGAAGGAAGTCATCGTCTGCACGAACCCGAACACCGAGGGGGAAGTGACCGCGATGTACATCGGTCGCTTGTTGAAGCCCCTTGGTCTTCGTGTCACCCGTATCGCGAGCGGGCTACCGGTCGGTGGCGACCTTGAATACGCAGATGAAGTGACGCTTGGTCGAGCCATCGACGGCCGTCGCGACATCGACGTCTGACACTTCGATTCCGACGTCAGTTGAGCGACGTGGGTCGTTTTCCGTAAATGCCGCCACGTCCGCTTGCTAGTGCTGCGATGACGCAGACCACAAACAAAGCAATTGGCTGGCCACCACCGAACAACTCGAGTCCCATCACGACGCACGCCAACGGGACGTTGGCTGCCGCACCCAACACAGCCGATGCTCCGAGAGTTGACATGAGAGCGATATCTGCGTCGACCATGCTCGCAAGGCCTCCACCAAACAAAGATCCAATGACAAAGAGAGGAATGACTTCGCCGCCGACCATGCCAGAACCGATGGTGATGGCAGTGAGCAATAACTTGGGCAACCAGAACGCCACCGTGTCTCCGTTCATGGCATCGACCGCGAGTGGTATGGACAATCCGCTGTAGTTGCGCCAAGCGAAGATACCGATCAGCGCCATGACGATTGCTCCGCCGAATGCGGGGCGAAGCGGGTGCCAGGAGATAGCCGTCGTCATGGCTGTGCGCACTCCGTGAGTGGCCCACACGAAGAGACGCGCGACGATTCCACAGAGAATCGCCAAGATGATCAGTTGCAGCGCGAGCGTCCCGCTCCAGTCGACATTGCCAAATTGCGGATACGTCGAATGCTCGACACCGACAGAACGAACTGTCGCATCTCCTATGAAGCTCGCCACCACCGCTGTGACAATCATCGACAATGTCGGCCGGTGTGGTCGGCGCACCTCGAGAGCAAAGACGACGCCGGCGAAGGGAACGCCGAACACCGCGCCGAATCCGCTGGCGACCGCTGCTGTCAAGAGTTCGGTGCGACGTGTTGCGTCGAGCGTGAACCGACGTGCAAGTGGGTCGGCGATGCCGGCTGAAATCTGCACTGCGGCACCTTCGCGACCCGCAGACCCACCGACGACATGTGTGATGACACTGCCGATGAACACCAACCACGACAGTCGAAAAGGGACAGGTTTCGAAGTGACGCGAAGTTGCTTGACGACGAGGCCGCTTCCCCGTTCAAGACCTGGTCCTAGATAGTGGTAACCGAGACCGACGAGAAGCCCACCGAGGGGTAAGAACCACAGGAGCACAGCGCGAGATTCGCGGGTGTCTGTCGCCCAATCAAGTGCTTCGATGAACGCCGCAGAAGTGAGTCCGGCAAGCACACCGACAACAACAGCAAGTAGCGCGGTTCGAATGAACGACGATGTCATGTGCGCATCTGACGTCGTCGCGTTGTCTTAAAGACTGCGGACGATGATGGCGTCTCCCTGACCACCGCCACCGCACAGTGCGGCAGCGCCGACTCCGCCACCACGGCGCTTCAATTCATGAAGGATGGTTAACACGAGACGGTTACCGCTCATGCCGATGGGGTGACCGAGTGCGATCGCGCCACCGTTCACATTCACGATGTCGTCCTTGATGCCAAGTTCGCGCATCGAGGCGATTCCGACGGCGGCGAATGCTTCGTTCAACTCGAACAACTCGATGTCGGAGAGCTTCATGCCAGCGCGGTCGAGCGCCTTCATGATCGCACGACTCGGCTGATGCAAGAGAGATGCGTTGTCGGGTCCTGCAACCATTCCGTAGGAAAGGACTTCACCAAGCGGCTTCACGCCGTGTGCTTCAGCTGCCTTCTTTGACATGACGACGATGGCAGAGCCACCGTCACTGATCTGGCTCGCATTTGCCGCAGTGATGGTTCCCTCTTTGTCGAACGCAGGCTTCAGACCGCCGAGTGATTCCATCGTCGTGTCGGCACGCACGCCTTCGTCGTCTTTCACCATCAACGGGTCGCCCTTACGCTGCTTCACTGCGACAGCGATGATTTCGTCGGCCAAACGTCCGGCGGCGATGGCGGCAGCAGCACGTTGGTTGCTCTTCATCGCAAGGTCGTCTTGCTCATCTCGGCTGATGCCACCACTGGTGTAGCGCTCCGTGCCAAGACCCATGAGACATGCATCGAACGCACACCACAGTCCATCCTTGATGATTGCGTCGGCGAGTTCGGTGTGTCCGTAACGGAAACCGCCACGCGCACCGGATGCAATGTAAGGCGCATTCGTCATGCTCTCCATGCCACCAGCGATGACGATGTCGGCCTCACCGGCCTGAATCATCTGATCGGCGAGATACACCGAGTTGATTCCGGACAAGCAGACCTTGTTCACGTTCACGGAAGGCACGTTCATTGGAATGCCGGCGTTCGATGCGGCTTGGCGAGCCGGCACCTGACCCTGTCCAGCCATGAGCACTTGCCCCATGATCACGTGATCGACCTCGTGCGGGGCGACCCCGGCACGCTGCAGTGCTTCTTTGATGGCAAATCCGCCCAAATCGGCGGCGCTGAACGACGACAGCGCACCGCTCATCTTGCCAATTGGTGTGCGTGCTCCAGCGACGATGTACGACCCGGCCATGTGTGTCCTCCAAAAGAGCCCGTTATGTGGGATGGAGGACTCAGCGTAGGGGACAGGCCGAGCCTGCTCGCTATCGTCAGCCCGCATGGAGAAGATCCGCGAAGCAATCCTGAACGGCGCCACGGGCGAACAGCTGGCGTCCTTGCCCTTACCGAGCGAGTACCGAGCCGCCCACATTCGAAAGGCCGACGAGGGAATGTTCGCTGGTGTCTCGAGTGATGACAAGGATCCGAGGTCATCCATCCACATCGGCGACGTTCCGATGCCTGAGTTGGCACCGGACGAAGCTGTCGTTGCAGTCATGGCTTCCTCCATCAACTTCAACACGGTGTGGAGCAGCATCTTCGAACCCGTGAGCACGTTCGGGCCAATGGCACGACTCGGTCGCGAGAGCGAATGGGCGAAGCGTCACGATCGTGATTACCAAGTCATCGGTAGTGACGCATCTGGCGTCGTGTTGCGAGTCGGGAGCGCCGTTCGCAACTGGAAGCCCGGCGACAAGGTCACAGTTCACTGCAACCACGTGGATGATCAAGACCCGACGTCGCACGATGATTCGATGTTGGGCGCCAACCAGCGCATCTGGGGTTACGAGACGAACTTCGGTGGTCTTGCCGATGTCGCAATCGTGAAGGCCAATCAA
>SXWG01000014.1 GCA_005789925.1 Actinomycetota bacterium
GGCATCTGGGTGAAAGTTCTCAAATGAGAATCGCGACACGGCCGGGTTGAGGAGCCACGCCGCCGAAAACGCGAAGGCGAACCACTCGCTCTGAAGTCTTCGACGAGCGAACAGAAACACCACCACGGCTCCACTGGCGACCAAGAACGCTTGCAGTACAAGAAGCGTCGAAGCACCAGGAAACACCCAGTACAAGGGAGCAAAAAGGAACAGAATCGGTTGGAAGTGGTCACGAAGACTGTTCACCCCGTTCAATGTCACGAAAGGCGCTTCGAATCGGGACAACAACCACGTGGCTTGGTCGAAGATGCCGATGTCGTATGCAGATGTACCCAAGGCATCGTGGATTGAGACAGTTCGCGACGCTGTCCAGATGAAGAACCACGCAACTGCCGCAAGCATTGCTATGCGTGGGAGCAGACGACAGAGGACCTGTGTTGGTCCGAAGCGGTCAGCGGACGGTGCGTGCGATCGCAGCGAGAACGCCATTGACGAATCGTCCGGAGTCATCCGTGGAGAAGCGCTTGGCCAGTTCGACGGCTTCGTCGATGACGACGGCAACTGGTGTGCCCACCCGCTCGACGAGTTCGAAGGTGCCGATGCGCAGAATTGTTCGATCGATCGCCGGCATTCGCTCGAGAGTCCAGCCTTTTGAATGCGATGCGATCAGGTCGTCGATATGAGCACGACGCTCCTCGACACCGTCAGCCAACTCTTTGGTGAGGCCGGTGTAGATCGCGGCATGCTGTTCGACCACCGCGGACAGACTGGCTGCGCGCTGCTCACTCTCGTAGAGAAGTATCAGCGCCTGCTCTCTAGCATCGCTGCGTTCGTCGACACGGTCGTGCCCGGCGCCAGACGACATCAGACGCGTGTGACGTACTCGCCAGAGCGGGTGTCGACCTTCACACGATCACCGACGTTGACGAACAGCGGAACTTGGATGACGAGTCCGGTCTCGAGCGTCGCCGGCTTCCGCGCGCCGGACACACGGTCACCCTGCACACCCGGTTCAGTCTCTGCGATGGTGAGTTCGACTGCTGCAGGAATTTCAACCGACACGATGTCACCGTTGTAGAGGGCGATGATCGCCATCATCGATTCGGTGAGATAGTTCGCCGCGTCGCCAAGTGCCGTAGGTGCCACGTGCATCTGGTCGTAGGACTCGGTGTCCATGAACACGAAATCTGAGCCGTCTTTGTAGAGGAACTGCATGTCGCGCTTGTCGAGAATGGCTTGCTCGACGCGCACTCCAGCGTTGAAGGTTTTGTCGAACACGTTGCCATTCCGCAGATTGCGCAATTTGGTGCGCACAAAGGCTCCACCCTTGCCGGGCTTCACATGCTGGAATTCGACGACCGTGAACAATCCGTTGTCGAGTTCGAGAGTGATGCCGTTCTTCAAGTCGTTGGTCGTTATCGCGGGCATGACAATTCCTTGGGGCTGTGGGTGAGGACTTCGCGTCCGTCGGTCGTGATGAGAACCAAATCCTCGATTCGAACTCCACCGACGCCCACACGATAGAGCCCTGGCTCCATGGTCACCACCTCGCCACACGCAAGGACCGCCCTTTGACGGCGATTGATAAGTGGTTCCTCATGGATGACTAGGCCGACGCCGTGTCCCGATCCGTGGACGAACTCCTCTTCGACCCCGTTGCGCCGAAAGACGGTGCGCACTTTCTCGTCGATGTCGAAGGTGTCGACACCTGGTCCCATCGCTGCGACACCGAGCGACTGTGCTTCGCGAACAATTTCTTCCATCTCGCGCACCTCGCGTGTCGCAGACGCGGGCACGTGTGTCCGCGTCATGTCGGAGCGATAACCCTGAACCTCTGCGCCCATGTCGATGATGACGACATCGGAAGCGCCGATCACTCGATCTGAGGGACGATGGTGTGGCATGGCGCTGTTCGGCCCACTCGCCACGATGGTGTCGAACGACGTACGGTCAGCCCCGTTGTCGAGCATGTGCGCATCCAATCGATTGCGAATGTGACGTTCCGTGTGACCGGCAAGACCATCGGCAACGACGGCTTGCAACGCCGCATCTGCGATCGTTGCACTGAGAGCGATACGTGCAAGCTCGGCTGCATCTTTCACACGCCTCAAGGACCCGAACGGACCGCTTTGATCTCGCCACACCGACCACGACTTCTCCGTCAGGTGGCGATGTTCCGCGACTGACAATTCCCTCGGATCAAACATGATGTCTGCACGTCCGACGAGGCTCTGCATGAGGGGCACCTTCTCGTCTGTTCGGTCGAGCACATGAACCTCGGCCGCTGCGCCCGCCGCCTCACATTGAGCAAGCGCCTGTGCCCCATAACGTCCGTCGACGAAGAGATGCACACGTCGCGACGACACGTCGACGAGCGCTGTCGCCGTTGAGCCACTGAACGTGGTCATCCATCTGATGTTGGGTAGAGACTGCACGTACATCCACTCGACGCCATTTTCCAAGCACCACGTCCACAACTGCCCGAGACGGTCGGACACGCGCAGTGCCGGCAGATCCACGATGACCTACGCGGTCGTGTCGCGGGTCGACGCCAACAACGTGACAAGTGCATGCACGGCGATGTCGTAGCTCAAGCCACCGAAACCGGACACTGTTCCGGCAGCCACCGGTGCGACGACGCTGGTGTGACGAAACTGCTCACGCGACCCCGGGTTCGACAAGTGAACCTCGATGATCGGCGCGGGATACGAGCGAAGTGCGTCATGCAAAGACCATGAGTAATGCGTGAGAGCCCCAGAGTTGAGAATCATGCCGACGGTGTTTTTGCGCGCAGCTTGCACGTGTTCGACGATGTCACCTTCGCTGTTGCTCTGGTGGGCGACACACTCGAATCCGGCTGTGCTCAACAATGAAGCGACACGCTTGACGTGATCGGCAAGTGTCGCACGACCATAGACCTCTGGTTCACGCTCACCCAGCAGGTTGAGGTTTGGACCATGCAAAAGCAGGACGACACCAGAGCTCATGACGACACACCGTACCTTCGGTGGGCGGTTAGTGCCTCACGAATATGCACCTCACTGATTCCTTCCACCACTTCCAGCCCATCAGATGAGTCGAGAACGAAAGTGAGCGAAGTGACGGCTTTCTTGTCACGTTTCATCGACGCGACCAGAGCGTCGTCGTCGAAGCCATCTGACAACGTCGCCGAGAGACCGTACGTGCCCTGCACGACTGCATAGTGCTCCGTCACTCGACGTTCATCGATGCGTCCCATCACGTTTGCGAGGTGTGCGGCGTACACAAGACCAATCACGACCGCCTCGCCGTGGGCGATGGACCAGTTTGAGTTCACTTCAATTGCGTGCGCGAGAGTGTGACCGTAGTTGAGGAGCGCTCGACGACCTGACTCACGCTCATCGCCAGCGACGACCTCGGCCTTGATGCGGATGCACTCTGCAATGCGATCCTCGAGAGACAACGCACTGAGGTCCTCTCGGACGATGAAGTGATACTTCGCCATCTCACCGCGACCACACCGGTCCTCGCTCTCTGGAAGCGTGTCGAGCGCCTCGGTGTCGCACACGACTGCACATGGCTGCCAAAACGCTCCGACAAGGTTCTTGCCTTCAGGAATGTTGACTCCGGTCTTGCCACCGATCGCAGCATCGACCATCGCGAGCAACGTCGTGGCGACGTGGGCCACAGCGATTCCTCGGTGGTACGACGCCGCGGCGAAACCTGCCACGTCGGTGACGAGCCCTCCGCCCACTCCGAGGACACAATCAGAACGAGTGAGCCCGGCTCGTGCGAAACCGCGCATCAGGTCTTGAATTGTCTCGAGGGACTTGTGCGCCTCACCGTCTCCGATCGTGAAGTGATGCACCTCTACGCCTTCGAAGGTCGGAATCAGGGCGTCCGGAACATTGGCCTGGGTGACGACCGCGATGCGTCGAACACCTTGTGGCATCAGTGTGCGCAGTGCATGACGAGCACCACGACCGACGACCACCGGGTACGAACGCTCTCCGAGATCGACAGACAGAGTGCGCAACGCGCTCACGATTTCGACCTGTCTGATGACGAAGACACGACAAGATCGATGACTCTGGCTGCGACACGACCTATGTCCTGGCCGTCAGTTTCGACCGCTGCCGTCGCCACAGATTCATAGAGAGGCGTCCTTGTTGCGGCCATCGACTGCAAGGTACCAGCCGTGTCGTCGTCGAGAAGCGGACGATGACCTTCTGCGATGACGCGCGGCAACAGGGATTCGACCGCACAGCGCAACCACACGACATCGGCTCGACCCTCACGAGCCGCATCGACCAAGAGCTTGCGATTTGATTCGATCGTCACTGCCCCCGCCGCGACGGCGATGACCGACAGTTCGTCGTGCGACAGCGCCGCATTCAATGCACGGGATTCAAGTTCCCGAAAGGCTTCTTCCCCGTCAGCGGCGAAGATCTCACGCACGCTTCGACCGCCGATTTCTTCGACGATGTCGTCCGTGTCGAGAGGAGTGACGCCAAGTTCTCGAGCGATCGCCTTGGCGACGGACGTCTTGCCTGAAGCGGTCATACCGACCAACACGACGTGTCGCGTCAGATGCTGCACCACCGTGTCACTCCGCGAGCGACGAGGCAAACGACGACGCGTTGTGGATGAATTCGCGCAGCGAGTCGCCGCCGAACTTGCGTTGTGCCTCACCAGCCAGAACGAGAGCGACCATCGTCTCTGCGACGACTCCGAGTGCCGGCACCGCGGTCACATCGGTGCGCGCCTTGAAGCTGACCGTCTCTTCCTTGGTCACCATGTCGACGGTCTTCATCGTCGGCTTGTTCAACGTCGCGAGCGGCTTCATGCCGGCACGCACGATGAGCGGCTCACCGGTGGTGATGCCACCTTCAGTGCCACCCGAACGATGTGTCTCGCGACGATAGGAACGCGTGGTCTCATCCCAATGAATGGCATCGTGTGCTTCGCTTCCACGCATACCAGCCACGGCCATGCCGTCACCGATTTCGACGGCCTTGACCGCCTGGATACTCATGATCGCCTGAGCCAATAGAGCGTCGATCTTTCGGTCCCAGTGCACATGGCTACCGAGCCCGAGCGGCACGCCATGTGCGACGACTTCGATGACACCTCCGAGACTGTCTCCATCTTTGGCGGCCGACTTGATCGCGTCGATCATCCGTCCTTCGGCAACCGCATCAAAACAGCGGACTTCTGATGCATCGATTCCGTCACGATCAGCGATGGTCGGCAACGTCGACGGAATCGACCTGACGTCACCGATCTGGATCACGTGACTCACAATCGACGCCCCGACATGCGACAACAACAATTTGGCAAGCGCTCCTGCGGCAACTCGTGCTGCAGTCTCACGCGCACTGGCGCGCTCGAGCACGTCGCGGGCATCGTCGAAGCCATATTTCTGCATTCCGACGAGATCGGCATGTCCGGGTCGGGGTTGAGTGAGCGGTTGAGTCGTCTTCCCAGGGGCGGGCGACATCTCTTCATGCCACTTATCGCTACGGAACCACTCTGAGTTTTGGATCTCGATAGCGACGGGTGACCCGAGTGTGCGACCGTGTCTAATTCCACCGACAAGGGTGATCTCGTCTTTTTCGAATTTTTGGCGAGGACCACGTCCGTAGCCGAGTCGTCGCCGAGCGAGTTCAGACTCGATGTCACTGGCCAACACAGGTAAGCCCGCAGGCAGACCCTCGACGATGACAGTCAACGCCTTGCCGTGCGACTCACCAGCCGTCAGATACCTCAGCACCATGTCAGGCTACTGGCGCCTTTGTTCCAGTTCACGTTCCGCCGCTGCGCGCATGACTACATGATCGGGCAACGTGAAGTTCGACTCATGCCCGAACCACCAACGATGCTGCAACACAGCCTGATGAATGAGCATCCAGAGACCGTCCACGATGCGTGCCCCGTTCGCAGAGGCCACACGTAGCAACGGCGTCATGAGCGGTTGGTAGACCGCGTCGAGCACCACACCGCAACGCTGCACGATGTATTCGGGCATCGGCAGATTGGATGCGTCGACAGACCGGTGCGGCGGTGAGCCCATTCCCACTGACGTGGCATTGACGAGAACGTCGAATGATTCTGTCGAATCTGTCGACCACACCTCGATATCAGCAGTGGTCGTGTGACGTCGGACCATGTTCACCAACGACACAGCCCGATCGCGCGTGCGATTCGCGACTCGAATGGTCATTCCGCAGCGAGCGGCTGCAAGGGCAATCGACCGTGCGGTGCCACCGGCTCCGATCAACAACATGGTCTCGTCCGTGCAGGACATCGACCCATGTGTCTTCAGAGCGTCGATGCACCCCTCGCCGTCGGTGTTTGTGCCGTGCCAACCACCGTCGCGATATGTCACGCAGTTGACGGCAGACAACGTCGTGGCAACATCGTCGGTCGTGGCCAACGAGGCACCGATGATCTCTTTGAGTGGCATCGTGACACTCAAGGCACGAAACCCCTCGCACACAAGACGCACAAGTGCTTCAGCGAGGTCCTCTGGTCGCACCTCGATCGCTTCATAACGCCATGGTCGAGCGGTCAGAGCAAAAACCGCATTGTGTATGGCTGGCGAAAGACTGTGCGCCACAGGACTTCCGATGACTGCGGCGCGAACGAGCTCTTCCATGACGGAAGCCATCTTCTCAGCCGAGAAGCCCAGCGGCCCTCGCCTTTTCGACATTCTTGAGGTGCTGCTCGTACGTCGCGGCAAAAACGTGCGACCCATCGTCGTCTGCGAGCACGTAGTACCGGTACTCACACGGCGTGTTGCGCGGGAGGTCCTTGCACAAGGGGTCAGATGCAACCGGATTCGGTGCAGGTGACAAAGCCGCCTGAATCGAAGCCCGACCCGGGTTGGCGATCGGGGTCGGTGGCAGTCCGGAGCGTCTGTAGGTGTTGTACGGCGTGTCGATGTCCTTGAGGTCTCCGAAGGTGGCTGATGGATCGGCGCCATAGAACAGCGTGGCATCGATTTCCAGCTTCATCTTCGCCGCAAGTCGGTTGTAGATGACTCTCGCGATGAGCGCACGGTCTTTCTCGACCTTGGCCTCACGTTCGATCATCGACGCGACAATCAACACGTCATAGGGCTTGAAACCGACCTTTTCTTTCGAGGACTCCAGTCCTTCTTGTCTGCCCACTCTCTCCATCAGCGCCACCATTCGTGCGAGCACCGATGCCGCATCATCGTCTCCGGCAATTTGGTAGGTGTCGGGAAAGAGGAGGCCCTCAAGCGAAGTGGAGCCACTCAGCGAGAATGTCGATGCGACTGTCCCGCTTCGTGCGACATCGACGATCGACTCACGCGAAATATAAGGCGCTTGTTCGGACAGGCGACCTGCAACCTGCTCGACCGTGTAGCCCTCAGGGAAAGTCACCTTGATGAATGTCTGCGCCGGCGGAGTGCCCAGGACCTTCATGAGGTTTCCGGCATTGTCTTGAGGTTTCAATGAGTAATAGCCCGGCAACACCTCGAGGCCCCCGTTGCGTCCCACGTACCAACGAAACACGCGGTCATTGACGATGATGCCTTGTTCCTCGAGTCGCGTCGCGATGCTCGCGACCGTGTCTCCCTCGTTCACGGTGAAATTGACCGGTACGTTGGCGACATCTCCGGGATTCAATTGCCGCAACAGCCAGAAACCTGCGGCGCCAGCCAACACGATGACTGCCACCAACACTGCGGCCGCCACCTTCAACGGACCACGCCAACGCTGACCCGTCGGTGCGAAATCAACCAGCTCACTACTGCTCACTTGGCGCGGGTCATCCCACGGATCGGGCATCCAGTCTGACTCGTTTGACGGGATCAGCGGGTCCCCCGAAATGCCGCCCATCAAAGAAGACCTCTCGCGTCGCCGTCACGTGCGTTTTTGCGTGCATCGAGCCACGACTGAAGCATGACTGCTGCTGCCACTTTGTCGACCACTCGACGACGAGCTTGTGCCTTCATCTTTGCTTCCATCAACACCGCGTCCGCAGCGACAGTTGTGAGGCGTTCATCATGGAGGTGAACTGGCACACCGACAACGGTAGCCAACACGTCGCGCTCAGCGACGGCAGCACGCGCCGCCGGCCCCATCGCTCCTGACATCGACAACGGAAGTCCGACCACCACAGCTTCGGCTTCCTCCTCACGTACGAGCAAGGCGATGGCTTGATGGTCGATCGACTGTTTCTTGCTCCGTTGTATGACCGTCAACGGAGTCGCGATGGTCGCACTTGTGTCACTGACGGCGACACCGATTCGCTTCGAACCAAGATCGAGCCCGATGACCCTCATGCCAATCCGAGTGCAGCACGCACCTTGTCTCGCGCGATGACCAGTGCCTCATCGAGGCCATCAGGATTCTTGCCCCCCGCAGTCGCCACATCGCCTTTGCCGCCACCGCCACCGCCGACAGCCTTCGCAGCATCGCGCAGTAAGTCGGAAGCTTGACTCTCGACATCTTTCGTGACGGCGCAGACCAAACTCACGCCACCACCGGGGCTGACACCTCCGAGCACGACGACGCGGACACCCTTCTGACGCACTGCGACACACAGGTCGCGTAGGTCGGTAGGCGCCAAGTCGTCAACCCGCATGACCACGACTCCGTCGACAGCGCTTTCGGCGATCTCAGAGGCACGTCCTTGCGCCAACTTCGCGCGGAGATGCTTCACCTCATCTTGCGCCGCCTTCAACTCGTCGAGTTTGCGACCAACTGTTTCGACGGCGACCTCTGCGGTGCCTCCGACGAGAC
>SXWG01000183.1 GCA_005789925.1 Actinomycetota bacterium
AATGTGGACTTTGCGGTACTTACCGATGATTGCGCCGGACTTGTCGACGAGCACTTGCGTGTTGAAGCGGTGGCCGTCAGCGGTGAGCTCGGCGTAGCCGAGGATGAAACCGACGCCGCGCTCACGTGCGACGTCGAACAAGGCACGCACGACGGGTGATGGCATCTCGGTCTCGTAGTAGTGATCCGACTCAGAAATGTCCTCGAGATACCACCGTGGGAAGAAGGTCGTGAGTGCGAGCTCGGGGAAGACGACGAGGTCACATCCACGGTCTGCAGCCTCATTGAGCAATGCAATAAGCCTGGTCACGACGTCGGCACGCGAGTCTGTTCGCTGGACCGGACCCACTTGTGCGGCGCCGACAGTGACGATGCGGCTCATCGGGAATTCTCCTCGGTGAAACTGGTGTTGGCGAGTCGAAGCATCGTGTGCAACAGCACGTCGCACCCGAGGACAAGGTCCTCATCGTCGGTGAGTTCGGCTGGATTGTGGCTGATGCCGTTGATGCTGGGAACGAAAATCATCGCGGTGGGGCAGACTCTTGCGAACATCTGCGCATCGTGGCCAGCGCCAGACGGAAGCTGATGCGGCGCGACAGCGAAAGACGCACAGACAGAATCGATGATGTCCACGACCCGCTCGTCAAAGGTCACTGGTTCGAAGCGGGCAAGTTGACGCGAAGAGATTGTCACGTTCTCTTCGTCCGCAAGATGAGACAAGAACTCGGCGAATTCATGCTCGGCCTTCTGAAGTGTGAGCTCGTCAGTGTTTCGAATGTCCACGGTGAGGGTCGCAGTCGCTGGCACCACGTTGACAAGGTTCGGCACAAGGTCGACCTTGCCGACCGTGCACACTTGTGGCGCTCCGTAGCGTGTCGCCAACTCTCGGAGGAACACGATGATGCGCCCGGCGACATAAGCAGGATCCTTGCGCATCGACATCGGTGTGGTGCCCGCGTGGTTCGACTGTCCATTGATGGTCACCTCTTGCCACGAGATTCCCTGGACGCCAGTGACAGTTCCGAGCCGACGTCCGATGCTTTGAAGCACGGGTCCCTGTTCGACGTGTAGTTCGACAAAGGCGTGAGGTGTTGGCCCAGGACATGGATGCGAACCGCGATAGCCGATTGCTTCCAACTCATCAGCCAGCTGTGCGCCGTCAATGGCGACAATGTCGAGTGCGTCCTCGACCGCCATGCCACCGACATAGACCAATGACCCGAGCATGTCTGGGGCGAAACGTGCACCTTCTTCGTTGGTGAAAAATCCGACGGATAACGGCCGCTTGGGAGTGATACCCGCATCTTGCAGACACTGAATGACTTCTAGTCCTGCGAGAACTCCATAGGTTCCGTCGAAGCGGCCACCAGTGCGGACAGTGTCGATGTGTGACCCCGTCATGACGGGAGATCCCGGTGCACACTCCCACGTGCCGATGACATTTCCCACCACATCAATTGACACTCGAAGATCGAGATCCTTCATCCAGCTGACCACGAGGTCGCGGCCGTGACCATCTTCAGGGGTGAGAGCGAGACGGCAGTTTCCGCCCCCGGAAATTGGTGAGACCTCAGCAAGTGCCGCAATCCGCGCTAGCAATCGGCCTGAGTTGATGCGCATGTCAGGATGCTCGAGAGTCGACATTGCGCCCACACCGCAAGTGTACGAAATGTCAAGCCCAAATGGTTGCGTCTCAAGGGTTTCCGCAGACGGAGCGGGGCCACTCAATAGTCTGTGCCGATGCCCATGATCGACCGCAACCGCCTTCACGATGCCATGGCCAAGGAGCAGGACCTCTTTCGTGATCGCCACAAGGCGTCACTTGAGATGCATCGAGGATCTGGTCGCCTGCTCTCGGGCGTACCGATGCCATGGATGACACGGTGGCCGGGTGGCTCACCCGTGTACTTCGTCGAAGCTCACGGTGCTCGCTTCACCGACGTCGACGGACACGAGTATGTCGATTTCTGCATGGGGGACACCGGCGCGATGACGGGTCACGGTCTCGAGCAAGTGGCAGATGCCCTGTACGCGAGGGCGCGTAAGGGCATCACCACGATGTTGCCGAGTGAGGACGCTCTGTGGGTCGCCGACGAGTTGGAACGACGCTTTGGTATGCCGAAATGGCAGTTCGCGATGACCGCCACAGACGCGAACAGATTCGTCATCAGGTTTGCACGCGAGTTGACACGTCGCCCGAAAGTCGCCGTTTTCGATTGGTGCTATCACGGGTCGGTCGACGAGACGCTGGTGATTCGCGACACTCATGGTGCGACCGTGAGTCGACCTGGTGTCATCGGTCAACACCTCGACGTGTCTCTGACGTCAGTGTCAATACCTTTTAACGACGTAGTCGAGCTCGAGAGTGCCCTTGCAAAAGGTGACGTCGCATGTCTTCTCATGGAGCCGGCACTCACGAACATCGGCATTGTGCTTCCAGACGACGGATTCTTGGAAGCAGTGCGCGACATCACGCGTCGACACGGAGTGATGCTTGTCATCGACGAGACGCACACGATCTGCGCAGGACCTGGCGGCTGCACTCGAGAGTGGGGCCTTGAACCTGACTTTTTCGTCATTGGTAAACCAATTGGTGGAGGCATGCCGGTGGCGACATACGGAATGTCTGTCGAAGTTGCTTCTCGAATAGAGGACATCATGGCCAGTCCGACAGTCGATGTGTCCGGGGTGGGTGGCACTCTCGCCGGAAACGCACTCGCGATGGCGGCGGTGCGAGCGACCCTCGAGTCGACGCTTCGTGACGAAGACTTCGCACGCATGATCCCACTCGCTGAAGCATGGACTGACGGTGTGCGCGCTGCCTACGAATCGGTCGGTTTTCCGTGGAGCGTGCAGCGCCTTGGTGCGCGCGCTGAGTACTGGTTCTGCCCGCCGCCGAAAAATGGTGCTGCAGCGGCTGCGGCGTCTGATGCTGATCTTGAAGCATTCATGCATCTCTTTGCGTTGAATCGCGGCGTTCTGCTTACGCCATTCCACAACATGGCTTTGGTCTCGCCGTTCCACGTTCGCGATGATGTCGACCGACACACGGCCGTGTTCGATGCTGCGGTGAAGACATTGGTTGCGTGACGACGTATGCCCGATCTCATATGGGTCATGTTGACCGTGCTCGTCGCAGCGTCGGCTCAAGCTGTCTCTGGCTTTGGTTTTGCGTTGCTCGCAGTTCCGCTGATGTCGGTGGTGCTTTCGCCGCAGGAAGCCGTCATCATCTCGACTCTTCTCGGTGCGGCCTCAACAGTCGGACAGAGCGTCAAAGACGCACACGCGACAGAACGTGTCATTGCCACTCGACTTGTGGGGGCAGCCTTCGTCGGCATGCCGTTCGGACTCGTGGCTTTCTCTGTCGCGGCTGAAGACACTCTGCGATTTGCACTCGGAGTGGTCGTGGCCGTGGCAACCGTCCTCATCGCTCGCGATTTCCGCCTCTCAGGGGGTCGCCTAGCCGAATATGTGATGGGATTCGTGAGCGGGGCGCTCTCGACGTCGCTCTCGACCAATGGTCCGCCACTTGTGTTTCTGTTGCAATCGCGGAGTCTGGCACCCCAGGCGTTTCGGTCGACGATCAACACTGTCTTTGCTTTCTCAGGTGTTGCGTCAATCGTGTTCTTTGGCGCGTCAGGCAATGTCACGAGGAACTCAGTCCTTGCGGCGATGTGGTCGCTGCCCGTCATGGGAATTGCAATCGTCGTCGGCTATCGCATACGTCCCTTTTTCCCACCGCATCG
>SXWG01000015.1 GCA_005789925.1 Actinomycetota bacterium
ACGCCACTCGTCGCGCTTATTGCGCACGAACCATTCGAAGGTGTGTTCACCGAGGCATTCCGCGACGAGCTGTGAGCCTTCCATGACTTTCAACGCGTCTGCCAAGGACTGTGGCAGTTGTTCAATGCCGAGTTTCTCAACGACGTCGTCACCCATTTCGAACAAGTTCGCGTCGGCTTCGGTCGGAAGTTTGTAACCCTCCCGGATGCCCTTCAGGCCTGCAGCAAGGATGACGGAAAATGCAAGGTACGGGTTCGTCGCTGGGTCTGGTGAGCGATATTCGATTCGTGTCGCATTGGGGTTGCCACGTTTCGGAATAGGTACGCGGATGAGGCCGCTCACATTGTTTCGCGCCCAGGTGATGTGCACTGGTGCCTCGAACCCAGGAACGAGACGCTTGTAGCTGTTGACAGTCTGGTTGGTGATCGCGGTGATCTCGGCTGCATGGCGGATGAGGCCGGCCATGAACTGTTTTGCCACAGGTGACAGGTTGTACGGATCGTTCTCATCGTAGAACGCGTTCGCATCGCCCTTGAAGAGCGACATGTGAAGGTGCATGCCGGAACCCTGCACACCTTCAAGCGGCTTGGGCATGAACGTCGCGTGGACACCGTGTGAGGCAGCGATTTCTTTTACGACCACACGGAACGTCATCACACTGTCTGCCATCGTGAGGGCGTCGGTGTGTCGTAGATCGATTTCTTGTTGGCTCGGTGCATCCTCGTGGAACGAGTACTCGACCGGAATTCCCATTGTCTCAAGCGTGCGGATGGTCTCTTTACGGAGCGACGATGCGACATCGGAACTGGTGAGATCGAAGAAGCCACCTTCGTCGAGCGGTTGAGGTGCGACTCCTGGCTGCGGAGGAGCGAAGTAGAAGTACTCCATGTCAGGAGCGAGCAAAAACTCGAAACCTTGTGCGCGTGCAGCATCGAGATTTCGTCGGAGAATCTGACGCGGGTCACCTTCGAACGCTGCGCCATCGATTTTGTGGATGTCGCAGAAGACACGAGCCTCTGCACTTTTTTGATCGACCCATGGCATGACTTCGAACGTGTTCGGGTCGGGAATGGCGAGCACGTCACTCTCTTGCACTCGGCTGTACCCGTTGATGGAGGAACCATCGAAGGTCATTCCGTCGTTCAGTGCGTTCTCTAGCTCTGCTGGGCTGATGGCAAAGCTTTTCAGCGTGCCGAGCACGTCAGTGAACCAGAGGCGTACCAGTCGTACGCCACGTTCTTCCACTGTTCGCAGCACATAGTCGCGTTGTTGATCGAGCATCTCGCTCACCTCGTCAGTCTGCCGTGATTGTCGCTGTTCTCCGCACCGGATTGTGACCCGATCCGCAAATGCTTGCGGGGGCCCGTAGGCCCCCGCAAGCTTCGTTTCATCGCGGTGTGGAACCGCTGTCCATCAACCGAGAATGGTCTCGAGGATTAACCGCGTGACCAAGTACGGATCGCAGTTGGCGTTCGGACGACGGTCCTCGGCGTAGCCGCGCTTGTCGCGTGCGACCTGCCACGGGATACGCACCGACGCACCGCGGTTCGACACGCCGTAGCTGTACTTGTTCCACGGTGCAGTCTCGTGCTTTCCGGTGAGACGGCTCTGGATGTCATGTCCGTAGTTCTCGACATGCTCCATGACGCGAGTTCCGAGTTTCTCGCATGCGGCGATGATCGCTTCGTAGTTGTCGCGCATCGCACGTGTCGAGAAGTTGGTGTGCGCACCGGCACCGTTCCAGTCACCCTTCTCAGGCTTCGCATCGAACGAGATGACCACGTCGTAGTCCTCGGCGATGCGATGCAACAGCCAACGACCGACCGACAAGTGGTCACTCACCGCAGTTGCACTGAGCGGTCCGATTTGGAATTCCCATTGCCCGGGCATGACTTCGGCGTTGGTGCCGGAGATACGCAGGCCTGCATCGATGCACGCTTGCGTGTGACGCTCAACAATCTCGCGACCGACGACACGACCTGCGCCGACGCCGCAGTAGTAAGGACCTTGCGGTGCGGGATAGCCGCCTTCAGGGAATCCGAGCGGCGTGCCATCGAGGCGAAGCATTGTGTATTCCTGTTCGATGCCGTAGATCATCTCGGCGTCTGCGTACTTCTTCGCAGCTGCCTCACACGCTGCGCGTGTGTTCGTCGGGTGTGGTTCACCTGTTGCCGCAAGCAACACTTCGCACATCACGATGACGTTCTTGCCACCACGAATGGGGTCGGGGCAGTGGACCACCGGCTTCAAGATGCAGTCGGAAGATTCACCAGTTGCTTGTTCGGTCGATGAACCGTCAAAACCCCACTCGTCGATTGGCATGTCAGAGATCGCGCCGGCGTAGTCCGGCAGGACCTTTGTCTTGGAACGCAGGAGGGGGGTGGGCTTTGTTCCGTCTATCCAGATGTATTCGGCCTGAATGGGCACAGTGCTGTCCTTTGCTTCTGGGATCTGCCCATCGAGTGAGCATCGTCCTTCTGATTGAGTGGCTACAGCCTGCCAAGAAGCCTTTGCATGTCTGTAACCCGACTGTTACGGCAATGTGAAATGACCGGCGAAACGGTCCGAAACGGGTCGCGCCGTCCGAATTCACTACCTGTGCCCCCGAATCTGCCCATGCCGGCACGTCGGTAGCCTCGGCTCTTGTGACAGTCGGTAGGTCAGATGGCGTGCGAATCGCCGTGGCGCAGGTGAATCCAACGGTGGGAGACCTTGCCGGAAACGCCTCTCTCGCAGAGGAACTGTACGCCCGAGCCGAGGGTGAGAACTGCGACGTCGTGGTGTTTCCCGAATTGATGTTGGTCGGCTACCCACCTGAGGATCTCGTGTTGAAAGGCCGGTTCGTCGAAGACAATGTCGCGGTCGTGCGGCGATTCGCCGAAAAGACACGTGAGTGTCGTGCGGTCATCGGGTTTGTCGATTCAGACGGCGAGCACATCTACAACGCAGCTGCATTGTGTGCCAATGGTGCCATCGAGTCGATTTATCGCAAGCAGCTGTTGCCGAACTACGCGGTGTTCGACGAAGAGCGCTACTTCACGCCAGGGCCGAGCGGTGGCGACAACGGCGTCTTCGCACTCGGCACGTCGGTGTGTGCGATGTCCATCTGTGAAGACATTTGGGAATCTGACGGACCAGTGCCGAGGCAAGTTGCGTCTGGTGCACGCATCATCCTCAGTTTGAATGGCTCACCGTTCCATTCGGGGAAACATGGTGAGCGTGAAGACATGCTCATCGAGCGTGCACGGACAAATTCATGTGCCGTCGTGTATGTCAATCAAGTCGGCGGTCAGGACGAATTGGTGTTCGACGGCGCCAGTCTCGTCATCGACGCAGATGGCCGGGTCGTGGCGCGTGGTGCAGCTTTTGAAGAGGACTTCTTCGTCATCAATCTCGGCGTTGACGGACGGAGCTCTCTGCCGACCACGAGCGTCGACCACGATGACGACATCGACCGTATGCACCATGCGTTGGTGCTCGGTACACGCGACTACGTGCGCAAGAACGGTTTCACCGATGTTCTCATCGGGTTGTCCGGAGGAATCGACTCGACATTGGTCGCGTGCATTGCGGTAGAGGCACTCGGTGCTGAACATGTGCATGGTGTCGCAATGCCGTCGCGCTACAGCAGTCAGGGATCACTCGATGATGCAGATGCCTTGGCGAAAAATCTTGCAATCGATCGTCGTGTCGTACCCATCGAGGAGGCATTCTCCTCGTACCTCTCGATGCTCGAGCCTTCTTTCGCTGGGCGTGAGCCAGACCTCACCGAGGAGAACTTGCAAAGCCGTTGTCGAGGCACGACGCTCATGGCGTTGTCGAACAAGTTCAACTGGGTGGTCTTGACCACCGGCAACAAGAGCGAAATGGCTGTCGGATATTTCACCATCTATGGTGACTCTGTCGGTGGTTACGCCGTCATCAAAGATGTGTTGAAGACAGAGGTGTACTCGCTCTGTCGTCGAATCAATGAGCGGGCAGGGCGAGAAGTCATACCCGAGTCCGTCCTCGTGAAACCCCCGTCGGCTGAACTGCGACCGGACCAGCGAGACGATCAGAGCCTTCCGCCATATGACGTGCTCGATCCGATCGTGCGCCTGTATGTCGACGGTGATCTCACCGTGTCAGAAATCGTGGGCCACGGTTTCGACGAGGCAACTGTGAGGCGAATTGCTCGCCTCATCGACGTCAACGAGTACAAGCGACGTCAGTGCGCCCCAGGCGTGCGAGTGTCGACGAAAGCGTTCGGCAAGGATCGCCGGATGCCCATCACGAATCGGTATTCACACCCTGCGCATTGACTCGTTGCGTTCGCGAATAGGCGAGCGTGAGCAACCCGGCTGTCAGGGCCAGACCGGCGCCGACCACACCCGGTGCTGCAAACCCGCGCGATTCGTAAAGAGCGGTCGCGATGGCTGACATCACGGCACGACCGAATGTCCCGGCTCCGACTGCTGCGCCGAGCCCGACACCGGTGCTACCAGGGATGAGATTTGCCGCGATCGGCAAGGCGCTCACGACGGCGAACTCGAACGCGCCGATGAACACGATGAAGAGCACCAATCCGATGGCGACACGCTCGGCACCAAACACGAGCAACAGCCCACTCGGCACCATGATCGCGGTTCCGTATATGACACTTCGCTCTTTCCCCCAAGTGTCCGTGCGTCGTGCACTGGTGACGCTGGCGATGAGTTCGAGCGCGCCGAGCAAGAAGACGACACCAGAGATGACTACAGCATTGGCTCCGTAGTCGTCCTCGAGCCAGGCACCGAAAGTGATTCCGAGTGACTGACTGGCTGCCATGAGACAAAACATCGTCCCGACGATGAGAAGTGGTGCACCGCGCAGTGAACCGCTTGAAGCGTGGGCTTCAGAGGGACGAGGGGGTTCTTCTGGCAGTGTGCGAGCGACTGCAGCGAGCGAAAGGAACATTGCGATGGCGCCAACCACGTAACCAGCACGCCAGTTCAGAAGCGCGGTGACGAGCCCCATGGCCAAGACACCAACGAGCAAACCAAGTGCCCACGAAGTCTCGATGATTCCGATCACCCGACCGCGACGTTCATACGGCACATGATCATTGATCCAGACAACCATCGATGAGTCGAACATGACCTTGGACAGGCTGAGGGCGAACACGGCGACAGTGAAGAGGACGACACTGGTCGACGCAGCGGCAAGTGCGACGCTGACGACGATGGA
>SXWG01000184.1 GCA_005789925.1 Actinomycetota bacterium
CAACCATTCGACGTTCGTCCCTGCGGCGAGCATCACTGCTTCTGTTCCATAGTGGATGATCGAGTCATGGCTATGGGCGACGATGGGAAACGTTCCGTGTGTCGACCGAGCAGACTGCGCCGGCGGTGCATCGCCGACGAAGAGGTCCAACATTCCACCTGAGCCGAATGTGATTTTCGTTCGCCCTGGGCTCACGCAGCCCTGCCCGACGAGAGAGGCCTGTTGATCGCCGACGAGCGCAGCCAACACCGGCGCACCAGGCAATGCAGTTGCTTCACCGATCAGCCCTCGCGACGGGACAATCGTCGGTAACTGCTCTCGTGTGATGCCGAGAGTGAGGAGTATGTCGTCGCGCCATTGCCGTGCGTCTGCAGTTGTCAGACCAGTGACAGCGGCATTCGAATGATCAGTGACATGGTGTGCACCATTGGTGAGTTTCCATGCGATCCAACTGTCGATGGTGCCGATGCGGATGTCGGTCGACGACCGAGTTGACTCGTTGTTCAGGTACGTGCGCGACATCCATGCTGCCTTCGTCGCCGTTTGATTCGGGGCGAATGCAAGACCGTGTTCAGCATGCAATGTCATGCATTCGACGATCGTGCGAAGGTCCTGCCAGCCGAGCGATGGCCCCACCGGCACGCCGGTGGCAGCGTCCCACATGACTGTGCTCGCTCGTTGGTTGGCGACACCGACCGCCACGACAGGGCTCTTCGTCTCGCTAAGAATCTGCTCACACGCATCGAGCGTGGCGTTCCACATGCGCATCGCATCGAATTCGACGAGGCCTGGCATCGGAGACGACGGCGCGCAATGACGGTAGGCGTGAGTGGTGATGGTGCCGTTTTCATCCACGAGGGCTGCCCGCAGCCCCGTCGTGCCGATGTCGATCACGAGGATTGTCATGTGCGTGTGCTCATGGTGCGGTGCTCACGAGGGATTCTTCGTGTACGGATTCTTGGTGTGAGGAGCGTTTCGCTGGACGATGCTGCCGAGCAATGCGCCGACGACCGATGCAAAGAGTGCGAGCGTCAGCGACGACACGACGCGCGACCAACGCACGTCGTCGCCTATCGCCTGTTTCACCACGACGATGGCTGCTTGGACCACGACGAACGTTCCGGTCGATGCGATCATGCCGTGGGTGTACGGGCTGCCGACATTTTGCTTGCTGGCGGCGACGCCCGCGCCGACGACGAAGCCGAACAAAGCGACGAGCGAGAGAAGCACCGGCCACGACGATGAGGCTGGTTCGTCGTCGAGAAGAAATCGAGCGATCAAAGTCGGTGGTACGGCAAACAACAGAGTGACAGATGCACCTTGGCGAAGTGCCAACGTGTCGCGGTTCGAGTTGCCGTTACTCACAGCCCAAGTTTCCCAGGGTTCAAGATGCCGTTCGGATCGAGGGACGACTTGAGGGCGCGCAGCACAACCATCTCGCTACCAAGAGCTTCGTCCATGAATCGGGACCTGTTCAGGCCGACACCATGGTGATGCGACAAGTTTGCACCCGCGCGCAGAGCCGCTCGTTGACCGGCGTTCCACAATGCCTCGTATGTCGCGTCGAACGTCGCGTCGCCAGGGGTCGCGGCGAACGTGAAGTACAGACATGCGCCGTCGATGTAGCTGTGCGAGAGGTGGCAGCTTGCAAGTCGGCATCCCGGCACCGATTCGAATGCGACGACCACGTCACGGCGCACTTGTCGCAACCGTGACCACGGGGCAGCCACCTCCATCGTGTCGATGACGAAACCTTTGCGCGTCAATGCCTGGAGTCCGCTCGTGTCGTTGCGGTGCGAGCGCCACTTCTCGACCAAGTGGTCATCTTCGCGCCGTGCGGACAACGATGCGAACTCGCCTTCGACGAGACGCTTCGTGGCAGCGACCAACTCTTTGTGTGCCTCGTCGAGCACGAGAAGGTACGACCTCGTGCCGTCACCACCGTGGGAGCGTTGCGATTCTTTCTCGTCATACAAACGCAAGACCGCAGGTGTCGCTCCGGCGCGGATGATTCGTCGACACGCTTCTATGCCGTCATCGAAAGAGCCAAAACTCCATGCACTGCGCCATTGATCGGCGTGCCGCGGATGAGCGCGCAGCCATGCGCGCGTCACAATGCCGAGCGTTCCTTCACTGCCGATGAAGACACGTGCCCTGTCTGGTCCGTCGGCACCAGCAGGAGCATTGCTCGTGCGCACGACGGTTCCGTCGGCGAGCACCACTTCGAGTGCGACGACCATGTCTTCGATCTTGCCGTGACGTGTCGAGTACTGACCCGCGCCACGACATGCGATCCATCCGCCGACAGTCGATATGTCGAACGATTGTGGAAAATGACCAACGGTCAATCTGAACGGCTCGAGATGTGACTCAAGATCGGGTCCGAACGTTCCGGGCAACACTTCGACCACGCCAGACTCTTCATCGACGCTCACGACGCCGTGCATTGAACACATGTCAAGAATCACGCCACCGTGTATCGGTATCGACCCTCCGCTCACTCCGCTGCGACCGGCTGCAGCTGTCACGGGAACTCGGTGCAGGTTGCAGAGCTCGATGACACGGCTGACTTCTTCGGTGTCGGTCGGCCGACACACGATCGATGCACGCTGTGTCACCATGCCTTCGAGGGCCCAGTGCATGTCATGTGGCCACCAATCGCGACTTGCCTCGGTCGTCGTCGCCAGGTCGGTCGAGACAGCACAGAGAGTCATCAGATGGTCGACGAAGTCTGATGTGAGTTGCGTCGCCTGAGCGGACCTCACACGAGCATTCGCAGCGCCACCTTCAATTTCGATCGGTGATGTCGGCTGGCGATCGCTGGTCAAGAATCGTTCCTGTCATTGGTGCGACCGTGTGACGTCGCCGCTATGAACTCGTCTTCGGTCACCAGCGCCGCAGCGTCTTCTCGTGCACATGAATCGATGAAATATCGCACCTCGCGATCGACATCGGACGGGGACCACGAAAGAAGCGGAGCAACCAATTGAGCCGTCTCTGCCGCGGCATGTACGGTTGCCCTTCGATCGAAGAGCCGAGAGCGCGTTCGGCGCGTCAAGATGTCGTCAAGTGACATGGCCATCTCGTGTGTGACGGCATAAACGGCCTCGGCGCGCAGGTACGGAAGACCGTCAATGAGTGGTCGCACAAGCTGCGGATCGTTCTGCACGATGTCCACGATCGTGCAGGCATCACTGCCGTAGCGGTTGTCGAGATGCTCAACCATCGCAGTCGTCAACCACTCTGGTCGAGTCGTTGGTCGGAATCGTTCGTGACCGCGCAACTTCAATCGTTTCGTGCGACAACGCAGAGTGG
>SXWG01000185.1 GCA_005789925.1 Actinomycetota bacterium
GATGCCGGCGACCCTGTCGAGCTCGCGGCGCGCTATGACCGTGAAGGCGCTGATGAACTGGTGTTTTTGGACATCACTGCGTCGTCAGATGGTCGAGACACCATGGTCGACGTCGTGTCGCGCACGGCAGAACAAGTCTTCATACCTTTCACCGTCGGCGGCGGCATTCGGGAAGTAGCTCATGCTCGGGCGCTGCTGCGCGCCGGGGCCGACAAAGTGAGCATCAACACATCTGCTGTTGAGCGACCTGAATTGATTTCAGAGATTGCAGAAGAGTTCGGGGCCCAGTGCGTGGTTTGTGCGATCGATGCGAAGCGTGATGCAGAGACCGGACGCTGGCTGGTCCACCTACACGGTGGTCGCACTCCGACTGACCGTGATGCCGTGGAGTGGGCGGTCTACGCTGTCCGGCACGGTGCTGGTGAGATTCTCCTCACCTCGATGGACCGTGACGGCACACGCGCAGGTTTCGACATTGACCTGACGCACGCAGTGTCGTCTGCGGTGTCGGTTCCGGTGATCGCCAGCGGGGGCGTCGGCTCACTTGACAATCTCGTCGAAGGGGTCGTTTATGGTGGTGCCACTGGTGTCTTGGCTGCCTCAATTTTTCACTTCGGCGAACACACTGTCGCCGACGCTAAACGAGTGTTGAGTGCACACGGCGTACGAGTCCGTCCAGCTCGTCCGCTTGACCAGCCATGAAATGATCCGCAGTTTGTGCAATGCGGGTCTCAACGTTCGTCCATCGTGCGAACTCTTCGTGTGCCGCATCAACTGAGGTGAACTGGTCATGGGCAGGTAGCAGCACATGTGTGCGGCGGTGATCACGCCGCGCGACACATTCTCCTGACAACATCGCGACAGGTGGGGCTACCACGGCCCAACAGTGGGCGCGTGGGTCGCTCACGTTCAGGCACGTTGCAGCTCCGAAGGAGTACCCAGCGACGACGATTGGCGCGTCAGGTGCGATCGTTGCGAGAAAGCCAATTGCAGCGGCCACATCGAGGCGTTCTGCGCCTTCGCCGTCGTGGACACCTTCACTGTGGCCGACGCCACGAAAGTCTGGTGCGAGGGCGAGACCATCACGCTGAGCCACGCTGGCCACGATGTTGCGAACCACAGTGTTGTGACGGTCACCGCCATAGAGCGGATGTGGATGACACACCACCCACGCCATGGACGGAGCAGCGCCGCCGTCCACGCGTATGAGGTCTGCTTCGAGCACCAATCCGTCGAGTGTCTGCAAAGAAACGGTTTCCACTCGCACGCCCCTGACGGTACCGTGCATGGCGTGTCGGCCGGTGACGAGAAGCTTCCCATCAAGATGTTGAACGACAGGTTGCTCGTGCGCATTCCTCAGAACGAAGGAGAGCGTCGTTCGAGTGGCGGAATCCTCATTCCGGCTACTGCGCAGATCAGCAAGCGTCTCGTGTGGGCGGAAGTCGTGGCCCTCGGCGCAAACGTCAGGTCGGCAGAAGTCGGGGACCGCGTGTTGTTCAGCCCCGATGACCGCTACGAAGTGGAAGTAGGCGGCAACGATTACATCATGTTGCGTGAACGCGACATTCATGCGGTCGCTGCAAGTCGTATCGAAGCCAGCACGGGGTTGTATCTCTGATGTCCGCACTCGGTCGCATCATCGTCCCTGACGCCGACCAGTTGTCCGCTGTGAAATTCAACGCAGACGGTCTTGTTCCGGTCATCACGCAGTGCGTCGACACGGGTCAGGTTCTCATGATGGCGTGGATGAACCGCGAGTCATTGTCTATGACCTTCGCAGAGGGTCGCATGGTCTACTGGAGCCGTAGTCGCCAAGAACTGTGGCGCAAAGGTGACACCAGCGGTGACGGCCAGTACGTGCGCGAGGCGTATTACGACTGTGATGGCGACACCTTGTTGTTCGTCGTCCAACAAGAGGGCAAAGGTGCGTGCCACACGGGGGAGCGCACGTGTTTCTTCCAGCCTTTCGGCGCAAAGTGAACGACCGCGCGTCATGACGAGCTCTGCAGAACTCACGATCAAACCGACGCGCGATGAGTTTCGTGAACTTGCACGAACTCACACGGTCGTGCCGGTCTGGACGGAAGTGTTGGCTGACCTCGAGACACCTCTGGCTGCCTTTGTGAAGCTGGTCGGTGACGGGGATGGTTTCCTACTCGAATCGGTCGAGCATGGTGAGCGGTGGAGTCGATTTTCCTTTGTCGGTCGTCATCCGCGTGGGACATTGACGTTGCGCAACGGTCGCATCACCGTTCAGGGTTCGGTGCCAAACACGGTCCCCCTTGACCGCGGCATCCTCGCGGCAATGGAGGAATTGTTGCGGGTGTACCAAGCGCCGCACTTCGACGATCTTCCGCCACTACAAGGAGGTCTCATGGGTCACCTTGGCTATGACGTCATCCGCGAAGTCGAGAACCTGCCGAACGTGCCACCAGATGACCGTGACGTTCCCGATGCGTCAGTCAGCATCATCGGTTCGCTCGCTGCGTTCGACCATTGGCGACAGCGTGTGTACATGCTCGAAAGTGTTCTCGTCGCCGGACTCGATTCACGCGGTGTCGACGAGGCGTACTCATCTGCGGTCGATCGCGTCCATCGTGCAGTCGAGGATCTTTCGAAGCCACTCGACTACGTCGCCGTTGAGCCACCCGTGCCAGGCGAGGACTTGCCGGCGATGCGCTCATCGATGCCAGACGGCGCCTATGAACGGGCCGTCGAAGCGGCCAAAGAGCACGTACGCGCAGGAGACATCTTCCAAGTCGTGTTGTCGCAGCGGTTTTCGCTCAACCTGGAAGCCGACCCATTCGACGTCTATCGCGTCTTGCGACAAGTGAACCCGAGCCCGTACATGTATTTCGTGCGACAACCAGACCTCACCATTGTCGGTGGTTCGCCGGAACCGATGGTGCAAGTGCAGGGTCGCCGCGTGATCTCGCGACCAATCGCTGGCACCCGCAAACGTGGACGCGATGACGACCATGACCGCCGTCTTGCTGCCGAGTTGCGAGAGAACCCCAAAGAGCGCGCCGAGCACGTCATGCTCGTCGACTTGGCGCGTAACGATGTCGGTCGTGTCGCCAAGTTCGGCACGGTGCACGTCGATGAACTCATGACACTCGAGCGATACAGCCATGTCATGCACCTCACTTCACAGGTGTCCGGCGAGTTGATCGACGGGCTCGGCCCGATCGATGTCTTGCGCGCCACATTGCCGGCCGGAACAGTGAGCGGAGCTCCGAAAGTTCGTGCGATGGAGATCATCGACGACCTAGAGCCCGTAAAACGTGGCCCGTATGCAGGTGTCGTCGGCTACGTCGATTTCGCCGGCAACCTCGACACCGCCATCGCCATTCGGACCATGTTCGTGTCAAAGAAGGGCGCAACACTGCAAGCCGGTGCCGGAATTGTCGCGGACAGTGATCCAGCAGACGAAGAACTCGAATGTCGCAACAAAGCCGCCGCGCTACTTGCGACCGTGCCGGCGGCTCGTCGAATGACCGTTCGTCGTCGTGCCGCAGGCACGAAAGCCTAAACAATGGCCACGGATTCAACGGCAGAAGAAGGTCGGTCGTGGTGCGAGGCGCCACGCGAGGTCGGATTGGTGCAAGGTGATGATGCCGCCGAGTTCTTGCACTCCCAGTTGGCCCAGGACCTACGACAATTGTCGGTGGGTTCGAGTGCGCATTCGCTCATCCTCGAGCCGACTGGTCACCTTGTTGCGCTCGTGCGCGTGACTCGCCATCTCGACACCGTGTTCACATTGGACACAGACATCGGCACAGGTGATGCAATCATCGCGCGGCTTGGCAAGTTCGTGTTGCGATCGAAAGTCGCAATGCGACGTAGCGAATGGATCGTGCGCAGTTATTTCGGACAAGGTGTCGCAGCTTCGTTTCGCGGTGTGGTGGGCACGGCGCCGCGTTGGTGGTGTGGGGTCGATGACGTGGACGTCATCGGTGACGCAGGAACTTTGCAAAAAATTGGCGTTGAGTGTTCGCTCAGCGAGTACGAGGAACATCGAGTCGACGCGGGTTGGCCTCGGGTCGGCGTCGACATCGAAGTGGGAGACCTGCCTGCAACCACTGGCGTGCTGAGTGTCGCCGTGAGTTTCACCAAAGGTTGTTATCCAGGTCAAGAGTTGGTCGAGCGCATGGATTCACGAGGCTCTTCTGCACCGACGCAAGTGCTCGTTGTGCCGTCAGACGATGTCGACGATGTCGGTTCTGTGGTGATTGCAGGTGGCGCTGACGTCGGAGTGGTGACGTCGCGCGGAACGTCGCAGGCGCTAGTGCGCGTCAAGCGCGGTGCTGAAATGAGCGAGCTCTGGGTTCGACCGGACCGCTTCGCGGAAACGATCCTTCGCCAACGTTGACCTCAGCCCGGCTTGTAGCCAGGCGACCGCCGACTGATCGTCACCAAGCAACACAGATGCCCGCGCGACGTGCAAAGCGACTTGCTCATTCGGGCACTGGCTGTATGCCGCACGGCCAAACACCAGCGCGTCGCGATAGCGCTGATTCGACACGAGGGAGGTGATGAGAAACAGGTCGGTCTCAGGATCACCAGTCGGTTCGACCGCAGCGGTCTGCAGCACACGTTCGGCCGAGAGCGATTGGTACTGAAAGATCATGATGAAGATGAGAAATGGTGCGAGACCTTTGTTGCCGGTCGTGAACATAACGACGAGTGCACCGGCACTGAGGACCAGGCTCGCGTACAGCATCCACACCCGACCTTTGCCGGGGAAGAAGGCGTCAAGGACACTCGCCACGAGCGCGCCTCCGTCGAGTGGCAGCAAGGGCACGAGGTTCAACAGCCCGAGTGCGACACCAGCCCACCAAATGGCGACAGATGCATCGCTGGACGAGATGTCTGATTCGCTGAGCGGATTCACGCCCATGAATGCGAGCACTGTGCATCCGACGACGACTTGAAGCATCGGACCAGAGAGTGCGATGCCTGCGCGTTCCCACCACCGCAGTTCGCGTGATGGTTGGTACGAGGCATACGCGACGAGAAAATCAAGTGAGATGGCTGCCTCTGCACCAGTTGCTCGCGCCGCAAACGCGTGACCGAGTTCATGAACAAGTGTGAACACACCGATGGCCGCCGCAACCCACAGGCCGATGGTTCCTCCGTAAAGAAACACGATGAGGCCGAGAAAGACGATGAATCCGGGACGAACTCGAACCGGAAAGCCGAAGAGTGACAGTCCTGACATGTGCTTCCCAGCCTACGGATGGTCATGGTCGAGAGGTCCCCGCCTAGACTCATCTCTTGTGCCGTATATCTATGCTTTCGATCACAAACACCGCCGCGCGCCCAAGGAATTGAAGGACTTGCTCGGCGGCAAGGGTGCCAACTTGGCCGAGATGATGAGTGTCCTCAAGTTGCCAGTGCCGCACGGGTTCACGATTTCGACGGATGCATGTCGCGCGTACATGCACGGTGGGTGGCCGAAGGGTCTCGACGACGAGGTGAAGCGGCATGTCGCGGCACTCGAGAAGAAAATGGGTCGCAAGCTTGGCGACCCCGGCGATCCGTTGCTCGTGTCGGTGCGGTCGGGTGCGAAATTCTCAATGCCCGGAATGATGGACACGGTCCTGAACTTGGGGTTGAACGACAAGAGCGTGGTGGGTATCGCGAAGAACAGCGGTGACGAACGATTCGCTTATGACTCGTACCGTCGCTTCATCGCGATGTACGGACGAATCGTGCTCGGTATCGACGGCGAGAAGTTCGAGCATCCGCTCGAGGCAGTGAAGCACCGCACCAATTCGAAGACCGATGCAGACATACCTGCGGCGTCACTTAAGGAACTGTGCGACGCCTACAAAGAGGTCGTCGCCAAGGAAACAGGAAAGCCTTTCCCGCAAGAGCCTGCGAAGCAGTTGCGTGGCGCGATCGAAGCAGTGTTCCGTTCATGGAATGGTCCTCGTGCGATCGCGTATCGCGTGCGCGAGAAGATCAGCCACGAACTGGGCACCGCAGTCAACGTTCAAGCGATGGTGTTCGGAAACCGCGACAACAATTCCGGAACCGGTGTCGGATTCACTCGCAACGCCGCAACAGGCGAGAACAAGCCCTACGGCGACTTCCTGGTGAACGCACAAGGGGAAGATGTCGTTGCGGGTATCCGGAACACCGAAGATCTCGACGCCCTGAAGCGTCACTTCCCGAAAATTCACACTGAACTCATGGCGATTTTCCGCCGACTCGAGAAGCATTACAAGGACATGTGCGACACCGAGTTCACCATCGAGCAAGGCAAACTGTGGATGTTGCAGACCCGA
>SXWG01000186.1 GCA_005789925.1 Actinomycetota bacterium
AGGGGTGCGTCAGGACACGAAAGAACTTGCGACGACCTATAAGGAGTGGTCCGAGCAGTACGAAGTCTCGATTGACATGGTTCACATTGACTTGTCGTCTGCTGACTCTGCAGTTGCGTGTGCTCGAGAGTTGGCAAAGACAGAAGGATTACAGATTCTTGTGAACAACGCGGGTGTAGCTTCAGGCTCACTTTTTCAGATGACAAGCATGACTGAATTTCGTGAGATGTTCGAAGTTAACTTTTTTGCGACTGTTGCTCTCACACAAACTTTGTCGCGCCGATTGTCGCGTACCGGTAACGCTTCAATCGTGAACGTCGGATCCACCGCCGGGTTGAATGGCGATATGGGAACATCGGCCTACGGATCAAGCAAGGCTGCCCTCATGTACCTTACGCGTGTCATGGCAATCGAGCTCGGTCGATTCGGGATACGGGCGAATGCTGTTGCGCCCACCGTGACCAGTACGGACATGTACGACCAGATGTCGGAAGAATCGCGCGATGCGCTCATCCAGGGAGGGGCAATCAAGCGGGCTGCGACTGCGAGCGATGTGGCAGAGACAATCGCGTTCCTCGCAGGTGATGGTGCGGCGATGATTACCGGGCAGATCATTCGAGTAGACGGGGGGCAACGTGGTCGGTGAGTTGAAGGATGTCTATGGCATCGAGCAGATGGCTTTCCGAATGCGGAGACGCATTCTTGATATGAGTCTCCGTTGTGAAGGGCCTACACATCTCGGTGGCGGACTATCGCTTGTTGAAATCATGGCTGTTCTCTATGGAAGCGTCATGAATTTCAGAAGCGAAGACCCCCATTGGCCCGACCGCGATCGCTTCATTCTGAGCAAGGGGCATGGTGTGCTTGGGCTGTACACAGCCCTCGTCGAGGCATCGATCATCGACGAGGAGACTTTTTCACAGTTCAAAGTTGATGACAGTCCATTGATTGCACATCCAGTCATGAACCTGGACCTTGGCATCGAATCGTCGAATGGAAGTCTTGGGCAGGGCCTGTCGCTGGCTGTGGGGATGGCATGGGCGGCTCGTCGCAAGAACAAGCACCACAAGATGTATGTGGTTCTTGGTGACGGTGAATGCAACGAGGGTTCAGTATGGGAGGCGGCGATGTCCGCTTCGCAGCTCTGTCTTGGCAACATCGTCGCGGTTGTTGACAACAATGGTTTTCAAAGTGATGGCGCGACTGAAGACATCATCTCCTCCGCGCAACTCGCTGAGAAATGGAAGAGTTTTGGATGGAATGTTCGTGAAGTGGATGGCCATGAAGTGTCACAGCTGCTCACTGCGCTCACAAGTGATCTTCCACAAGATCGACCCACGTGCGTCGTGGCTCGCACGATCAAAGGGAAGGGTATCGATTTCATGGAGAGCAACAATGAATGGCACCACAATCGATTGACGCAGGCCATGTATGAGAAGGCACTTGCCGCCTTGGAGGCAACGGTCTGATGCTCGAAATTACACCTTCAACGGCACGCCAGTGGTCACGCATTGGTTCGCGTGGAATGTATGGACAGGCAATTCTTGATCTTGCATCAGATTGTGAAGACCTCGTGGTTCTCTCTGCCGACTTGGGAAATTCGTCAGGTTTAGATCGATTCAAGAATGCGTACCCAGACCAATTCATCAATGTCGGAATCGCGGAACAAAATCTGATCGGGGTTGCATCAGGTATCGCCAAGGAAGGTTTTGTCGTCTTTGCGTCATCATTCGCTCCGTTCATAACCATGCGTGCCAGTGAGCAAGTGCGCATGAACCTTGGCTACATGAACTTGAATGTCAAAGCGGTCGGTATAGGCAGTGGTTTGGTCATGGGCTTCTTGGGAAATTCACACTTTGGTTTAGAAGACGTTGCAGTCATGAGGGCCATTCCCGGAATGACCGTTGTGTGTCCGGCTGACTGTGGGGAGATTGTGAAGACCGTGCGGGCAGCAGCTGTCTTTGATGGACCGATGTACATACGTTTGACCGGTGGACCCAATAGCCCGGTCGTGTACACGGAGGAGTATGACTTCCGCATTGGCAAAGCGATTACGTTGCGACATGGAACGGACGTCGCCATCATTGCAAACGGTTCGATGGTCGCACCATCTCTTGAAGCTGCAACCCAACTTCAAGAATCTGGTGTGTCGGCAGGTGTCTTCAATTTCCACACAGTGAAGCCCCTTGACGAGGATCAGTTGAAAGCCATTTGTGATTCATACGACTTGATTGTCACTGTTGAGGAACACAGCATCATTGGTGGACTCGGTGCTGCAGTAGCCCAGACCACTGCCAGTTGGGCAAGAAGGCCACGCCAAGTGTCATTAGGCTTGCCAGACGTGTGGGGCAAAACCGGTGATTATCACTTCTTGCTCGATCGTTATGGCCTCACTGCTGCTGGTATCGCCAAATCTGTTGGTCTGGCACTTCAGAAGTGACAGCTACTAGCTGTCGTGATGGGAAATCGTCTCATGTTTGAAAAACTCTGGCCAAGAACAATCTCTGTTCTCTCTACCTGGCGATGGTATGTCGTCATTGGTTTTGTTCTCTACACCGCACTTATGGCGCTGAACTGGGCTGACGCAGTGCATCCATTCTGGGCGCTCACTATGTTGGTGCTCATCGAGGTGCTCCGAGGAACACCTGAAGTACTGACGCGACTGATTATCGCAGCCGGTGTCTTTATCGGAGCAGTCCCCGTTACTGGCTGGCTTCATCTGCCGACAATCATTGATCCGATTTGTGCATTACTTGTCATGTGGTCACTCTTGCTTGCTCACGAGATTCAGAAGTCGGGACTTCGCCCTACAGTCCATTCCGTCACACCGCTACCGGCTCTCGTTGGAGGGGTCTTTACCTATCAGTGGTGGTCTGGTTTCTCCGACGGATCCCCATCTGTTGTCCTCGAAAAATTGATGCCAATCTGGGATTTGTCAGCTCACTTCAATTTCTTTCTCTCAAATCTTCTGACGGGAACGTTCATCGCACAAGCTCCTGAACCTGGTGCAGGCCTTATCTGGGAGGGTCGTGAGTACCCAACTGGAATCCACTTCGTATGGGGCCGATTTGCCGCAGGACTTCGAAATGAAATCAGTTATGACACTCCTCGTGCAATGGCCGTATTTGCTAACTCAATTGTGGTGACAGTTGCAGTAGCTGTTGTCATTACTGGATTGTGTATGGGTCGTTTAGGCCGGTCGTGGGGCCAGCGATTTGCATTCACGGCACTTGGGACCGGAGCCGGTGCTGGACTTCTTGCACTTGGTCCGATGAGCCAAACAATTTGGGCTGGTTTCGCGAACATGTCAGCAGTCATCATCGGGCTTTCACTCCTGATCTCGGTCTGTATACGACCAATCGATAATCACCGACTGCAGTTGATGATGATGACATTTGGAGTCTGGATTGTCGTGTACAACTGGTATCCGACAATCCTGCTGGTCACACCGGCGCTCATCTATGGCGGAGTGCGCATCGCCCAAGAGAAGGGTTGGCGCGATGTCCTCATTGCCGCTGGCATCGTGGGCATCGGTTCGATGTTGCCGATTTGGTACTCCCTTGCACTTGGTGTCTCTCATCTTGAGGATCAAGGCGGCGTGCAACCATTCCCGGTTGGGTTCCTGGTGGGCGGAACGCTCTGTGCCTTCGCAGTTGCCCTGATGGGGTTCAAGGGCCAAGCATCACTGTCCTTCACACTCCTCGGTATTCCCCCGGCGGTACTTCTCATTGTTCTTGGTGTACGCCTTCGAGTCATCACTGATGGCTACCCGTATTACTTTCATAAAGCCTCACTTTTCATCGGATCTTTTGCCCTACTTCTCTTGGTGGCACTATTGCTTGCAAGAGTCAGTGGGGCTGAAAATCAGGCGAAATCGTCTCGGACTACGGTCGCGTTGAACTTGATCGGAGCCGTCATTGGCGCAATCAGTATCTCTCAAGTATTCGGCTACTGGGGGCCTGACTATCAAGCATTTGCGGGTGGGAACTCTGCTCAAGGAGTTCTCTATCGAAATGACATCACGAAAGGTAGCGATGATTTCATTCCAACAGCTCGGTTGGTGGTGCGTGAAGCTCGCTCTGTACGAGACAGACCGATTCGTGAGCGCTCGTGCCTCACTCTCATGATCCCTGATCGACTGGGAGTGCTGCCAAAGGATGACCCAAAGTTTGGTGGCACAGCGAATGCATGGCGGGATGTGCTGGCAAATGTCTGGTTTCACGGACTCACACGGTCGTACACCTCTGCTGCAAAGGAACAGGGCTACATGACGCCTTACATAGCGGGTGCAGTCAATGATGAGCGGGCACTTGTGGCGGCAATTTCAGCCACATTTGACCCATCATCAGTTTGTGTCTTTTCCTCGAAGTGGGTGAACGCAGAACTGAACTACTTGCGTACTGACTGGAGAACGAGAGATCTACAGGAGTAGTTGATGAAGATTCTCGTCTTTGCCCCATTCTTTCCACCGGACCCGACTGGATCATCGGTGTTTGCCGGTCAACAAGTGCAAGAACTCGAGCGTCTCGGTCACGAGGTGTTGGTGGTGACCAACTTGCCTGACAAGAACGCCCCAAGTGGTGCATCACAAGGTGGCCATCAGTCTGTGGTCGGGTCTGCAATGGTGCTCCGCATCAAGAGCACACGTGTGAATCTCGGACACATCACGTGGAATTATGGAATTCCGGTGTCTCTGCGGGGGCTGATGTCGACGACCGTTCGTCGGCGTTTGAGAAGTTTCGATCCCGACATTGTGATTATTCACTCGACTTTGTTCGACCTGAGCCTGTTGGCGTTGCTATGGAGTGCAAAGCACCAGAAGCCATCACTCATCGTCGGTCACACGGCCCTATGGCACGACAATTCCGTGGTCAATTTCCTTATGCGCGCTTATGGCCGAATTGTGTTGGGTCCTCTCATCAAACGAGCAAAGTCCAGTGTGGTCTGTGTCGACAAGTGGACTCTCGAGAACGCAATTGGTTTGTTTTCGTCGGCGGAGAACACGACCACTATTCCCGTGTCTGTCTATCTGGGAACGATGAATGGCGGAGATGGTCAGAGAATCCGTCAGAAGCACGGACTTGGAAAGGGTCCATTCTTGCTCTCATTGGGGCATGTCGTTCCATTGAGGGACAGATTGAACTTGGTGAGGAGTCTTCCTCATCTGGTCAAGAAACACCCAAATTTGACCGTGCTCATTGTTGGAATGGTGAAAGACGATCGCTTCTTGCAACTTGCAGACGAGCTTGGTGTTACCAAACATCTCGTCGTTGTTGGTGCGGTGGCACACTCAGAGATTCGTGACTATCTGGCCCTTGCTGACATCGAGACACATGACCTCGATGGTCGGGGTCTGGGAATCACGTCAGTTGAGGCGATGGATGCGGGAGTGCCCATTGTTGCTTGGGCAATCGATGACAACTACCCACAGTTCAGCCTGAGGAGCTATGGAGAGTCCGGATTCATCGATGACGGTCAACCTGAAACCATTGCTGGCATAATCGATCGAATTCTGAGTGACAATGACTACCGCTCTCGTGTCGTAGAGAGCCAGCACCGTCTGCTTGCTGACATCTACTCATGTGAGTCAGTCACTTCGCAATATCTCAAGCTTTTTTCCTGACATGGGGAACATCGGCATCGTCGGTTCTGGGCTCGTCGGATCACGCGTGGCTCAACACCTCACCTCATACGACCATCCGATCGTCGTCACTAATCACTTCAACGTGAGTGAGGTGCACGGGTGTGACGTCGTCGTGCTTGCGCACGGTGCACCGCATGCAGAACTCGCAGCAACTCTTCTCGGCCAGGGTTGTCATGTGGTCAGTTGTTGTGACGACCTGGAAGACACCATGTCGATGCTCGATCTTGTTCCACGAGCCACATCAATGGGTCGGTCTCTGGTTGTTGGGGCTGCATGTTCTCCTGGAATGACCGGCCTCTTGGTCAGTCATGTGTCGCGCGCATTCGACCTGATGGACGAAGTCCATGTCGCAGTACATGGCACGGGTGGCCCGCGTTGTGCGCATCAGCATCACAAGAACCTTGCCGGCACATCGGTTGGGTGGCATGAGGGTGAATGGTTGCAGCGACCAGCAGGTAGTGGACGTGAGTTGTGTTGGTTTCCAGACCCAGTGAATGCACGTGACTGTTATCGATACGCATCTGCCGAGCCGATTCTTGTGCAGCGCATCGCACCACAGTTGCGGCGCATCACGGCACGAGTGTCAGCGACACGGCGTGATCGCCTCACGGCGCGTCTTCCAATGTTGTCACCACCCCACAAAGAAGGTGGCATTGGTGCATTGCGTGTGGAGGCTCGCGGATCGCGCAACGGTGTGCGACATATCGAGATTGTCGGCATGGCCGAGCGCATCGCATCGGTTGCTGCAGCAGTGGCAGCCAATGTCGCTCATGTGCTCGGGACGAAAACGATTGAACCGGGTGTGCACGCACTTGGCGCACCAGAGCTTCCGAACGCAGACATTCTCGATGGTGTTCTGGCAGCTGGTCACACGTTGCATCAGTTCGTCGGTACCTGAGCAATTTGACCCAGTCCTCACGGCATTTTCTCACTCGTTCTCAGATAGTGTCCGGTGCATGTCCACGGGCCACCGCCATGGCAAAGCCGCGAATGATGTGGCCGCGTTGCACACCGAAGCGGCATCACGCTTGGCTGCTGTCGGCCAGCGCTTCACCGGAAACCGTCGCCAATTGGTTGACGCACTTGCCCGAGCAGACCACCCCTTGTCAATTCCCGAACTACTTCACGCAACCGGTGACGTGGCGCAAAGTTCCGCCTATCGCAACTTGTCGGTGCTCGAGCGCGCAGGTGTCGTGGCGAAAGTAGTCACGAACGATGAGTGGGCACGCTACGAATTGACCGAAGACCTCACCGGTCACCACCATCACCTCGTGTGTGGGTCGTGTGGCGCTGTGCGTGATGTCGTGGTGCCAGGCGATGTCGAAGCAGACCTTGACCGCGCGTTGGCGATGCTCGCCAAACGCGAAGGATTCGTTCTCCAACACCACCGACTCGACTTGGTCGGTGTGTGCAAGAAATGTTCGTGAAGTAGATGATGGACATCCCTTTTTTGTTAGCTGGCAAAGTCATCACGCTGCCAGGCCGTGGCGAGATGGTGGTGCGCCACCACCAACACCCCGATGTATCTGCCCCGACGATTCTTTTGTTGCACGGCTGGACGGCATCGTCTGACACGAACTTTTTCGTGGCCTATGAAGAGCTCGCTGCGAAGTACTCAATCATCGGGGTCGACCATCGCGGGCATGGTCGCGGTCTGCGACCCAATGAACGGTTCTCTCTTGAAGCATGCGCCGATGATGCGGCAGATGTCGTGCGTGCACTTGGTGTGAACAAGGTGATCACCGTCGGATATTCAATGGGCGGGCCAATTTCGGCACATTTCTGGAATCGCCATAAAGCACTCGTCGAAGCGATGGTGTTCCAAGCAACAGCAATGGAGTGGAATGCGACGCGCAAAGAGCGCACGTTGTGGAAGTTTGGACGCGCGTTCTCACCACTCATGCGTGTGTTCGTGACGCCCCGCGTGATCACATGGGGGGTCAAGCGCAGCGTCTCTCGAGGCCATGAGTACCGCAAGTACATCCCGTGGCTGGTCGGTGAGGCACGTCGCAACGACCCGTGGTTCGTGTCGCAGGCAGGACGAGCATTGTCTGCCTATGACGGGGAACCCTTGGTTGGTTCCATCACCGTGCCGGTGTCAGTGGTGGTGACGACGAAAGACACATTGGTTCCACCCGACAAGCAGCGCGCGCTTGCAAAGGCGGCCGCTGCTGAAGTCTTCGAACTAGCAGCCGATCACTTCGTGACGTTCCAAGGACCGCGCGAATATGTCGCTGTCACGCTGACGGCCGTTGACGCTGTTGTGAGCCGCTGTCGAGCTGCTCACTAAGGCGCATCACCGCTTCCGTCAGATCTTCGAGGTGGCTTTTCAAGTCCTCGGTCGTCACCACGTCGTTCAGAGCGAGACGCACGCCAGCCAACTCGCGTGCGAGATACTCGGTTTCAGCCTGTGTTCGCGCAGCGACCGCTCGGTCGACTTCAAGTTGTTCACGGTCGCGGTCTTCTTGTCTGTTCTGGGCGAGAAGGATGAGCGGAGCCGCATATGCAGCCTGCAGTGACAACGCCAACGTGAGAAGGATGAACGGGTACTTGTCGAAGCGCCAGCTTTCAATGAACACGTTCAGCAAGACCCACACGATGACGATGACGCTTTGCAACACGAGGAATCGTGCGGTGCCCAGCCAACGAGCAATCGCTTCGCTGAATTGACCGAAAGCATCTTGGTCGTAATGGATGCCAACACGGCGTCGCTGACGCGGAGTGGAAAGGTCGCGCACTCTCATGACGCCACCTGCTTCTGATGTCGACGCCAGCCGCGTGGCAACATGCGGTCGAGCACGTCGTCGACGGTGATCGCGCCGAGCAGTCGACCTTGGTCATCGCACACACCAACGGACAACAAGTTGTACGACGCAAGGCGCTCAGCCACTTCGCGCTCGGAAATATCGGGAGAGATGGTGGGCTCTTTCGACAGACAGCGCGACAATTCGCTGCTCGGCGGCTCACGCAACAGCCGTTGCATGTGCACGACACCGAGGTACATGCCCGTCGGTGCTTTGAACGGCGGCTGTACGATAAACACCTGTGCAGCGACCGACACCAACCACTCGGGGTCACGAACTTGTGCGAGCGCTTCAGCAACCGTGTTGTTCGGCCCCATGATGATGATCTCTGGTGTCATCAGTGAACCCGCGGTGCCCTCTGCGTACGACAACAAGTGACGCACGACTGCAGCATCGTCTTCGTCCATTGCTTCGATGACACGTGAGCGTTGGTCGCCCGGCATCTCGGCGAGCAAGTCGACGAGGTCGTCATATTCCATTTCGTCGAGAACGTCGACGAGGCGATCAAGGTCGAGTGATGCGATGAGGTTCAGTTGCTCGTCTTCTGGCATTTCTTCCAACAAGTCGGCAAGTCGATCATCGTCCATTTCACGGGCGAGCAATTGACGTTGGGCAAGAGGCAGTGCGCGCACCACTGCGGCGACGTCGCTTGGGTGCATGTCACGTAGACGCGCAGCTTCAGCCGCCATCTCGGTTGTTCCGGCAAACATCGCACCGACGTCGTGCCAATCGACGAGTCGATAACTGGCGCGACGACCAAGGACAGCGCGACGAGCAAGACGCACCTTCGACACCTCCCAACCGTTCTCGCGGTTGTTGGTGGTTGGTCGCAGTGCGACGTCGCTGATGGTCTCGTCACCAAAACGCTTGTCGATGATGTCGGCGGCCAACAAGTGTTCGCCAGCACGTGGCTTGAACGGGTTCAAGTCAACGTCCCAACTACGCAGACGCACCCCGTCCGGGTCGAGCCCAGAGAGGCGTGCGGCGTTCACGAAGATGCGGCGGCGCTGGCTGGTGGCCACGAAACCCGTCACCCGTGGGGCAGCACCGGGGCGACCGGGCACGATGACGATGTCGTCGATGCGGCCGATGGGTGAGCCGCCTGCGTCAAGCAGCGGCAGGCGCATGATTCGGAATGCATAAATGAGGTCGCCTGCCATACGGGCAAGGGTACCTGTGACTTCTCGGGCTGTGGCGGTGCTTTACGCACTGTTCATCGCGGCGTTGACCGCGTCACGCACCCGGTCCTTCTGGATCTTGCCCATCGGGTTGCGTTCGATCGCAGCGATGGGCACGACCTGAGCAGGGCACTTGTATTTGGCCAACCCCAGCGACACACAATGTTCGGCCAGTTCAGCCACAGTCACGGTGTCACCGTCATCGAGTACCACGGCAGCGACCACTTGCTCACCAGTGGTGGTGTCGGGGAGACCGATGACCGCCACATCACGAACCTTCGGATGGAACAACACGGCCTCTTCTACTTCGCTGGCAGAGATGTTCTCGGCATTGCGAATGACGACGTCTTTCAGTCGACCAGTGACCTGAATGTGTCCGCGCTCGTCGATCGATGCAAGGTCGCCCGTGTGGAACCAACCGTCCTCGGTGAACGCCTCGACATTCAACGACTCGTCGACGTAACCAAGGAAACCTTGCACACCGCGTAACTGAAGCTCGCCGTTCACCACCCGTGCCTCACACCCCGGACCGATCGGTCCGACGTCGAGTCCCAACTTCTCGCTTTGCCACCATTCACCCGTGACGTTCGGGAATTCGGTGAGGCCATAAAGACCCGCTGCACCACGGACACCGAGCACGTCGATCAACTCCTGATTCAACTCTTGTGGTGTTGGCGCACCACCGGCGACCACGAGACGCACATGAGGGAAGAGGCGTAATTCGCCGATGGCACGTTGTGCAGCGATGTACGCACGAAAGAACGGAAGTGCAGAACCAAGAATGGTCGGCTGATGTTCTGCCATGCGAAGTGGTGTGCCGGCAGCATCGAAGGCATCGAACAACACCAGCTTCATTCGTGTGCGTAGCGCGGTGGTGAGCATGGCGATGCCGCCGATGTGGGTAAATGGCCACGCGATGGGGTACACATCGTTTGCGTCGAACTCGCAACGCTCGATCATCGCAAGAGATGCAGACATCGCCGAGGTGTCGGTATGGCGAACACCTTTCGGTGTCGATGTGGTGCCAGAGGAGTAGTACACCCAGCGGCATTCATCAGCACGGGCAGGTGCTGGCGGCAATGACATGGCTGTGTCGCGTGGAAGACGCAGTGCCGTCGAAGCGTTGACCGGTGCCTCGTAGTCGAGAGCAACATGTCTGATGCCAAGGTCGCTCGCCATTTGAGCATGGTCGAACCCGCGCCACACACGTGGCACCACCAACAGCGTGGTGCCGAGTTGCGCACAAATGTGACCAACCTCTCTGTGCCGCAGAAGTGGGATGATTGGGTTGTGCACCACACCCAACCGTGCGCCGGCAGCCAACATGACGGCTGCCTCAAGGGTGGTGGGCAACTGCCACGACAACACATCACCTGGGCGGACTCCGTGTGACACCAGCCCACCTGCAACAGCGAGCGCCTCATCACGAAGTTGCAGGGCTGTGAGCCGTCGGCCATGGTCGTCGGCAACAAGCACGGCATCGGGCGAGAGCGTGGCAACGTCGTCGACCAGTTTCCAGAACGTCTCTGCCACGGCGCCACTATGGCACGAGAGACCCGCCCCGCTAGCCTGTG
>SXWG01000187.1 GCA_005789925.1 Actinomycetota bacterium
GAGGTGTTCGGTGAGTACCGTGCACCAACCGGTGTGGCTGCTGCAGTCGGTCGACGGTCGTATGAGCTCGCCGACGTGGCGACCTTTGTGAAGTCTCTCGCGGGCGGACCACCCAAGTTCCTTGTCGCAAAACCAGGTCTTGACGGCCACTCGAACGGTGCAGAACAGATCGCTGTCGCTGCCCGTGATGCTGGCATGGAGGTCGTCTACAGCGGCATTCGTATGACACCGGAACAAATCGCTGCAAGTGCGCTTGACGAAGATCCCGACGTCGTCGGTTTGTCGATTCTCTCGGGGTCACACATGGCACTTGTCCCCACGGTCATCAACCTTCTGCGCGAGAAAGGTGTCGACGCACCTGTCATCGTGGGCGGCATCATCCCAGAGTCCGATCGACCGACACTGCGCGCACAAGGTGTCGCTGCGGTGTACACACCGAAGGATTACGACGTGGCGCGCATCATGCGCGAGATAGCTGACTTGGCGGCCACTCACCGCACGAACTGATCGACTCGGATTGCGCTAAGCGCGCTCACGTTCGATGAACGCTTCGAGTGCAGGACCGCTTTCAAAACTTGTGATGAGCGCGTAACGCGGGCTGTCACTGTTATGAACGACGACATGCCACAAGCGTTGAGTGTCGACGACGAAACGAGCTCCACGCGATAACGGAACGCGTCGCTCTGTGGCGGGGTCGGGCAATCCGTCAGGGCCGTTGTCCATGAGCAACATGTAACTGTCGGGGCTGTCGGTGAGTTCGAGCCACGACCGCACCACCCAACCCTCGTTGTCCGGATTGAAACGGTTGTTGTCATCACGGTGAAAACTTCGGATTGCCGTGTCGCGGTCTTGGGGTTCGAGCTTGATGATGCGAACTCGTCCGAAATTCGCGCCGACCCCCATGACATATGACTTGAGAGTCGGTGCTTTGTCGGCATTGGAGGTCCACAGGGCGTCCTTGTCGGTCTTGCCCTTGTCCCAGAAACCCCGGCAGTCAAGCTGACCGTCGGCCGAAGCCAACGGAGCGAAGTTCGTGTCGCCACCACTCTTCCAATCCATGTATTCGAGTGACTGCCATTCTGTTTCTGGCACATCGAACGGAGCTGGCTTCAGTGCGATGAAACCGGACTCGCTCAGGCACTGAAGACGTGTGTGTGGAGTGCCGAGTGGAATGGACACTGACCAGTGTTCTTTCGTCGGCCAGAACGTCGCGGTCATGAGTCAAGTGTAACTATCAGGGCGGCATCGTTGTTGTTGCACCAATCGGTACGAAGCCCGTGCTCGGCGGCAGCAACAACACCGTGCCCACTGGCACGCGGTCCGGATTCTTGATCTTGTTCAGTTCCACCAGTGCCGGAGCACTGATGTTGAACTTCTGTGCGATGGTGAAGAGAGAGTCACCGTTCTGCACGGTGTACTCACGCCGGACGAAAGTCGTCGTGGTCTGAGGAACAGTCGTTGTCGTGGTGCTTGCCGTCGTTTCGTCACCGTTCGACTCACCGATGCCGAAATACGCAGAGAGAAATGAGAGTCCGGCGAAGAGGATGGTCGCCCACAATAGGTACATATGGAGCGGCTTGCGCAGGAACATCGAACCAATGCTAGTTGTGCACGATGGGTGACGAACGTCAGGTCACACAAGTGATCACGTCGCACGAGCAGTGACGTACATCGCGAGTGCGATGAGTGCGTCTCGAGCTTCGCCCGTGGGTATCGATGCAGTGATGGCGTCGACGGATTGGCGGCGCAAGTCGTCGATGAGGGTCTCCATGTCTGCCAATGCACCGCACTCGACAATGACGGTTTGAATTCGAGCCACATCTTCAGCGCTCAACTCCTCATGGCCGACCGTCGAGAGAATTTCTTTCTGTGCGGCATTCGCCATTTCAAAAGCATGGGCCAAGAGAGGGGTGGGTTTACCCTCCCGCAGGTCATTGCCGACCGGCTTGCCGGTGATTGTCGAGTCTCCAAAGACACCGAGCACGTCATCTCGCATCTGAAATGCATCGCCGAGCGGCAGCCCGATACGAGACAACATCATCACCGTCTCCGGCACATCGTTTGGATGTGCCATCAGGGCACCGATGTGAAGGGGTCGTTCAACCGTGTACTTGCCACTTTTATATCGACAGATGCGATCAGCCACCTCACGGCGACGCTCGTGACGCGCAGACCCGAGCATGTCGAGATACTGACCGATGTTCAACTCAAGACGAAGTTCGTTCCACACGTGCCGCACATCTTTCGACACTTCTCCGAACAATTCATCTGCCATCACGAACGCGAGATCTCCGATCAGGATCGCCGCACCTTCACCAAAACGACGCGATTCTCCTGCCCACCGTTCGGTCTCGTGACGTTGCGCAAGAGTCACATGTGTCGTCGGAACTCCACGGCGTGAGTCGGCTCCGTCCATGATGTCGTCGTGAAACAAGGCAAACCCGTGCAGAAGCTCGATGGCTGAGCCCACTTCGATGATGCGTTCATCAGCGGGATCTCCTCCGAGGGCAACAAACGCCCAATATGCAAACGCCGGTCGCAGGCGCTTTCCCCCACTCAGAGTGAGCCGGCGAATCTCTTGCACCGGGAGCGTGAGGTCTTTGTCGAGGATTGGCCAGCGAACTTCATGTGTCCGGATGGCCGCGTCAAGGCACTGCTCGACTTTTTGAGCGACCGATGTCAGCTGTGGCGGAGGGACCGAACTCACAGCGACAGGCTAGGTCACCCTCCGAGAAAGCGGTGCGGTAGCGCTGGTTTACTCGTCATCGTCTTCTTCGTCTTCGTCTTCGTCTTCGTACTCGTCATCATCTTCGTCTTCATCACCGAGGTCAACATCGGGCAACGATGCGACCACCTCATCGATCGCGAACTGGGCTGCAGTGATGCGTTCGTTGCACCACGTCACCAAGTACGACGCTCGTTCGACTTTTGAAGCGAGGACGTCGACGTCGACGGCAGGGCCATCAATTTCACCGAGAATCTTCTCCAACTCGCGAAGTGCCTCGGCATACCCCTTCGGCTCGGCCTGTGTGCCTGCAGATGTGTTCGACTTCGTCGAACCTGTCTTCTTCGGTGAAGTCATTGTTCTACCTCCGTGATGGTGCTTCGCACTGTTCCTCCGTGGACAGTGGTGACGATTTCCTCTCCGCGCGTGACTGACGTCAGATCTCGAATCACATGACCTCGTGCATCGCGCGTGATGGACCAACCGCGTGCCAACGTCGCTACTGGATCGAGCAACTGCACTTTTTGGTTCGCAAGCATGATTCTTTGGCGCTGGCGTTCGAGACTATTCACTGGAAGTGTTCGTAGACGCTCGGTCGACAATGTGAGTCGAGTACGTGATCGGTGCAGCGCCGTTCGCGTGGAGCTCGCGATGTTCGCTGCTGTGTCTTGTAGGTCGACAAGGAACGATGAGACATGCTCGATAACCGCGTCGGCACATGCAGTTGGAGTCTTACACGCTGTGTGAGCGACTTCGTCGGCGATGCTCCGGTCGATCTGATGACCGATTCCGGTGAACACCGGGTGTTTGCATCGTGCGATGGCGAGAGCGATGTGCTCCTCGTCAAATGCCGCCAGGTCGGACTTCGAACCGCCACCGCGCATGAGCAACACGACATCGATGTCGGCACGTTGTGAGAAATAGTCAAGCGCCTGTACGACCATTGGAACTGCCTGTTCGCCTTGCACGCGGACGGCACAGAAGGACACGTTGAATGCAATGCCAGATTCACTGAGGTGTTGTCGTGCATCGGCCCAACCAGCGGCCTCTGCACTGGAGATGACACCCAGTCGAAGAGGCACCAGTGGAAGTGGCCGCTGCTTGTTCTTCTCGGTTACACCACTTTCACGAAGCCTGCGCAGCAGCTCTTCGCGCTTCAGCGCGAGGTCACCGAGCGTGAACGTGGTGTCGACATCGCGTGCGATGAGGGACAATTTGCCGAAAGGGCCGTAATAATCAGGCGAGCCTTGAAGCTTGACTTTGAGTCCGTTCTTCAGCTGGAGACCTTGTTCAGAAAGCTTGCGGGTGACCCGTGACAAGTCGTTACGGAACAAATTGATGTTGAGGGTCATCTTGCCCTTCGTGGTCTGCTCGACCAATGTGAAGTACATGTTCGGTCCGGTTTGTTTCAGGCCTTCAATTTCTCCTTCGACCCACACTCCGCCGTCGAAAGCTTGCTTCATGACCTGATTCAGGACATCGACGAATTGTCCGACCGTGAAGGATGGACGACCATCGTCGTGGAGAAGTTCGTTCACAGAGGAGGCCACCACACTCCTCTTCTATCACCGAGGTGTGCCGATGATCAGCCCGGTGGGCTGACGGCGAGATAACCATCTGAACCGCCGGCCCGAATTTGGGCTGCATAGTGGCCGTCACGAGACATCAACTCCTCGTGCGTCCCCTCTTCGACGACTCGCCCAGCGTCGATGACCACGATGCGATCAGCATCACGGATTGTGCTGAGGCGGTGGGCGATCACCAGAGCGGTGCGACCGCGCATCGCGACATCGAGTGCCTCTTGCACGAGAGCCTCATTTTCGTTGTCGAGATGACTTGTCGCTTCGTCGAGAATCATGATTGCAGGATTCTTCAACAACAGTCGGGCAATCGCCAACCGCTGTTTCTCACCCCCAGACATGCGATAACCACGTTCACCGACCACCGTCGAATAACCATCAGGCAGCGACATGATGGCGTCGTGGATTCGTGCGGCGCTGCATGCTGCGGCGATGTCCTCTTGTGTCGCGTCTGGTCGCGCATACCGCAAGTTCGACTCGATGGTCTCGTGAAAAAGATGGGGGTCTTGCGAGACGACTCCGATTGCATCGCGCAACGACACCTCAGTGAGATCTCGCACATCGTGACAGTCGACGAGCACTCCTCCTCGTATCACGTCATACAGACGTGGGACGAGACTCGCGATTGTGGTCTTGCCAGAACCACTCGCTCCGACCAGGGCAACCGTCTCACCCGATCGGACACTGAAACTGACATCATGCAAAACGTCGACATCTGGGTCACTTCCCTGCATGACTCCGCTTGCCTCAAGTGATGGAATCGACACCGCGACACCTGGTGGATACCGGAAGCCGACACGATCGAACACGATGTCGCCACGTGGGTCGACAAGGTCAATCGCTCCCGGTCTGTCCGTGATGGTAATCGGTGCGTCGAGGACTTCGAACACCCGGTCAAAACTGACGAATGCGGTCATCACTTCAATACGAGCATTCGTGAGACCAGTGAGTGGCTGGTAGATGCGCTGCACGAGCGTCGCCATTGCCACAAGAGTTCCCGCGGTGAGCGCTCCGTCAAGGACCAGGTGTGCTCCAATTCCGTAGACGGCAGCGGCACCAAGTGCTCCCACGAGCCCGAGCGCGACGAAGAAAACGCGACCATAGATGGCGCTTCGGACACCGGTGTCACGGACACCGGCCGCGCTCGTGCTGAACGAGTCGCTCTCGCGCACTTTGCTGCCGAAGAGTTTGACTAACAGGGCTCCAGAGACATTGAACCGCTCACTCATCTGGGTGTTCATCTGAGCGTTCAACTCCATCTGCTCGCGAGCAATCGCGCCAAGACGGAGTCCGACTCGCTTTGCAGGAACGATGAAGAGTGGCAGGACCACGAGCGAGATGAGAGTGAGTCGCCATTCGAGTGCGAACATCGCGACGAGAGTCGTGAGAAGAACGACGACATTCGACACGACACTTCCGAGCGTCGAGGTGACAGCGGTCTGCGCACCGATGACATCGTTGTTCAAGCGGCTGATGAGTGCACCGGTCTGAGTACGCGTGAAGAACGCGATAGGCATCTGTTGCACTTTCGTGAACAAGGCGACGCGGAGGTCATAGATGAGCCCTTCGCCGATGCGGGCGCTGAACCAACGTTGAGAGATTGCCAAGATGGCATCGCCAAGTGCAGCAGCGACGACCAGGGCTGCAAGTACTGTGATCAACATTCGATCCCGCTCGGGAATCGCGTCATCGAGAATCGCGCGGAACAGAAACGGCGGCACCAACCCCAGGAGCGCAGCCCCAAGAATCGAACCGAGGAACGCGGAAATCTCCCAGCGATACGGTGCGGCAAACGCCCACGCACGAACGAGAGATGATCGACGTACTCTCGCTCCGCGAACGGTGGACGGGTCGCTCGGCAACATGTGATGTGGTCCCATTCGCACGTTGTCAGGCTACGGCGCGATGCGGCAGAGAACCCCTAGTGTGACGATGATGTCACCACGAGCTTCCCGCTCACGTTGCCGTGCCTCGTCGCTCGTCTTGTTGTCGACACTGGCTGTGCTGTCGTCGTGTGGTGGTTCATCGAGCGGAAGTGACACGACGACAGATTCGCCACCTTCCACCACACCGTCGATGACCGACACCACTGCACCAGAAGCGAC
>SXWG01000188.1 GCA_005789925.1 Actinomycetota bacterium
AAGGCTGACGCGGTGTCATTGGGGCTGTTGTTCGAACGTTTTCTCTCACCCGAACGCGACGGACCCCCCGACATCGACATCGACATCGAAAGTGGACGACGCGAAGAGGTCATCCAGTACGTGTATGCGCGTCACGGTCGCGAACGTGCAGCCCAGGTGGCCAACGTCATCACGTATCGGGCACGGTCGGCGGTGCGCGATGTCGCCCGTGCGTTCGGGCATCCCGTCGAACAGCAAAATGCATGGAGCAAACAGGTCGACATGTGGGGAAGTGTCGCCACCACGGCGTCCTTGCCCGACCGTGACATCGCCGATGAAGTGCTCGACATGGCGGCACGTATCGAGGACATGCCGCGTCATCTCGGCATCCACTCTGGTGGCATGGTCATCTGCGACCGACCGGTGGTCGAAGTGTGTCCGGTCGAGTGGGCACGCATGCGTGATCGCAGCGTGTTGCAGTGGGACAAAGATGACTGTGCTGCTGTCGGTTTGGTGAAGTTCGACCTACTCGGTCTTGGCATGTTGTCGGCACTGCACAACGCCATCGATTTCATCACGGAACATCGCGGGTACGAGCTCGACCTTGCCACCTTGCCGCAAGAAGACGAGGTGTATGCGATGTTGTGTCGAGCCGACACGGTCGGGGTGTTCCAGATCGAGTCGCGGGCACAAATGTCGACGTTGCCGCGTCTGAAACCACGTCGGTTCTACGACCTCGTGGTCGAAATCGCGCTCATCCGACCCGGACCCATCCAAGGCGGATCGGTGCACCCGTACATCCGGCGTCGCAACGGCAAGGAACCAGTCACGTATCTGCATCCGTTGCTCGAGAACAGCCTCGGCAAGACGCTCGGTGTTCCGCTTTTCCAGGAACAACTCATGCAGATGGCAATCGATGTGGCGGGCTTCTCGCCGTCGGAAGCCGACCAACTTCGTCAGGCGATGGGAAGCAAACGTTCGCAAGCGCGCATGTTGCGGTTGCGTGAGCGACTGTACGCCGGAATGGCAGAACGGGGAATCACTGGCGACATCGCTGACGAGATCTTCGAGAAGATGCGTGCATTCGCGAACTACGGGTTTCCCGAGAGCCACTCGGTGAGCTTCGCCTACCTCGTCTACGCCTCGTCGTGGATCAAGCTGCACGAGCCGGCAGTGTTTTGTGCGTCGTTGTTGAACGCCCAGCCGATGGGTTTTTGGTCGCCGCACACGCTCGTGCAAGATGCACGCCGTCACGGAGTGGCGGTGCGCACCCCCGACATCAATGCGTCATCTGCCGATGCAGTGCTCGAGTCCTGTGACGACTCGAATGGTTCACTTGCTGTCAGGCTCGGTCTCGCATCGGTGCGCGGGGTCGGAGACCAATTGGCGCGCCGCATCGCCGATGCTCGACCGTTCACCAGTGTCGAAGATCTCAGCCGTCGGGTCGACGGGCTCACCAAACGTCACGTCGAGACCATGGCGACCGCTGGGGTCTTTTCTGAAAGTTTCGGCATCGACCGACGAAGTGCCTTGTGGAAAGCGGGTCAACACGTGTCGGGAAGTGTCGACAGGTTGCAGGGAGTCGCCGCAGTCGACACTGCGCCGGCGCTGCCCGGAATGGAGCCGATTGAAGTCGCCATCGCTGACCTGTGGTCGACGGGTGTGTCTCCCGATGGCCATCCGACACGTTTCTTGCGTGACGAACTGACACGAAGAGGCGTGTCCACTGCCGACCAGTTGTCTCAATTGTCGAACCGCAGCAAAGTGGTGGTTGCGGGCGTGGTCACTCATCGACAGCGGCCGATGACCGCTCGTGGTGCGACGTTCATCAGTCTGGAAGACGAGACCGGCCTCATCAACGTCATCTGTTCACGCGGATGTTGGCAACGGCATCGTTTGGTCGCGCGCGATGCACCGGCTCTCTTGGTTCGTGGTGTCGCTGAATGTGCCGACGGAGTGGTGAACATCATCGCCGAGTCACTCGTCGCGTTGTTCGGCGTCCCCGCTGTGGCCAGCCGGGACTTTCGCTGAGAACGTCAGCGGCGCCGACGTCGACTCAGGTACTCCTCGAGTCCTTCTTGATGCAGTTGCAGTGGTTCTGCAGGAACGCCCGAAGTGACGATCTGCGAGATGATGTCGGCCAACTCGATCGGGGCGAAGAAATCATCTCCGTCATAGTCATTCAGCTCATCGAGCGACCACCACCTGATTGCCGACACATTCTCGGCTGCGAGTTGTTCTTGAGAGAGAAGTGGCTGTGGCTCGAAGTACGAGGTGTGCACCATGTAGGCAAAATCACGTTGTCCGTCCCACGTGCTGTTGAACATCGGCATCACGTGTGTGCGTGTCCATACATGTGCACCGATCTCTGGTTCGCGCAGTCCCACTTCCTCAGCGAGCTCTCGTGCCAGTGCATCATAATGCGCTTCCTCAGCTTCGATGCCACCTCCGGGCAACAACCACACCGCACCGTCGGGGAACTGCAAGCGCACGAGCAACACACGTTGCTCGTCATCGATGATCAAACCTCGCACGGCTTCGCGGATGTTGAGATCACTCATTCGGACGGGTTTTCTCCGAGGTTCTCGTTGAACATGCGGTAGGTGTCGTAGATGTCGCGACACTTCTGACACATCGGCAGTTGTTTCGGGTCACGTGATGGAACCCACACGTGACCACAGAGCGCTTCGAGTGGCGTGCCATTCACGCGAGCCTCGAGCACTTTGGCAGCAGCAGATTCTCCGGGCTCGGTCTTCACGATGTGGGCAACGACTGGCTCGCCGGTCTCTGGAACGAGTTCGGTGGACGGCACCGCCTCGGCAGGTCTGGTCTGCAAGGGGGCCACAGTCGACGCGATCACCATGAGCGCTAGTCAAGCACGAAGTGCGATGACATACACTTGACTCATGCCGTTGTACGAGTTTCGCTGCAAGTCCTGTGACACCACCTTCGAAGAACGTCGGCCGATGAGTGAAGCAAGTTCTCCTGCCACGTGCCCGAACGGACACGACAATGCGGTGCGCGTTCTCAGCGTGTTCGCATCAGTCGGTGCCAACGGCTCCGCTGCACCTGCTGCCGCACCGTCCATGCCGATGGGTGGCGGTTGTTGTGGCGGTTCATGCCACACGCATTGATGAGTTGAACGGCGGCAGGTTCGACGCGACAATTACTGACGTCGCTGGTCAGACGAGTGCGATCGACACAGCGACACACAATGCCGACGCCACAAGGGGTGCAACGATGGCAAGCGAAGGCAAGTCACGGTTCCACCGAGGCTCGAGCATCACGTAACCGACAGCGCCACCCACGATTGCGCCACCAAGGTGACCACCGATTGACACGCCAGGAATCGCGAAGGTGATGAGCAGGTTCAACACGAGCGTCGCACCGATTCCGGTTTGGAACGGATTGATTCCTCGTTGACGAAGTCCGACGGTTGCTGCGGCCATCAGACCGAACACCGCCCCGGATGCGCCGCCGGTGAGCGCATTGGGGCTGAGCAGCAACGCACCACGGGACCCACCGAGAAGAGACGCCGCGTACAGGAGGGTGAACCGAGTGCGACCGATTCCGGTCTCGAGTAGTTGGCCCAGTTGAAACAGCAGAAGCATGTTCATCGCGACATGGAAGACACCGAAGTGCAGGAAGCCTGCAGTGACGAGTCGCCACCATTCGCCGTTGTCGATGAAAATCGACGAAAACGCGAGATCGAACTGTCGGCGATTGATGTTGCTGCCTGAGAGGATGCCAGTGACACCACCGAGAAGAGTCCACAAAAAGACCCCGGCGTTCACGGCGATGAGAAGTCGTGTGACCAACATGTGCTGTGCGGCATTCCATTGACGCAGTCGCACGCTCGTGCTCGGAAGCGACGCGCGAAGGCAATCGGGGCAGATCGACCCGACGTGGGCTTGCGTCAGGCAGTCACCGCAGGCGGGACGCATGCATCGGGTGCATTGACGACCGGTCGGCCGTCCGGCATGGCGATGACAATCTGGCAATGTCGGAGGGGGGAACGACACGACAACAGAGTACCGAGCTATCGTCGACGACGACTCAGCGTAGTTGTTGTTCAGCGAGGCGGTTGTTCGGCGAGATCGCGGTTCGTCAAGTACCAGTCGATTGTGTTTTGAAGACCGTCGTGGAAAGACATTTGCGCACGCCAGCCGAGAAGTTGTTCTGCGCGGCCTGGGTCGATGCGGCGACGCGGTTGACCATCGGGCTTGGTCGAATCCCACACCAATTCTCCGGTGAAACCCGTGAGCTCAGCGATGGTCTCGACAGTCTCGCGGATAGTTATCTCGCGGTCCGTTCCGAGGTTGATCGGCTCGACGCCTTCGTGCACTTCGGCCGCCAACACGATTGCGGCAGCGGCATCGTCGACATAGAGGTACTCACGACTCGCCGAGCCCGTTCCCCACACGTCGACTTTGTCTGCGGACGTCTCTTTTGCTTCGACGCATTTCTTGATGAGCGCAGGGATCACGTGCGACACGGCTGGGTGGAACTTGTCGCCCGGGCCATAGAGGTTCGTCGGAATGAGATATGCGAAGCGCTGACCGTATTGCGCCGAATTGACTTGCGCATGCACGAGGTGTGCTTTCTTTGCGATGCCGTACGGCGCGTTCGTCTCTTCGGGGTAGCCGTCCCAGAACGAGGTCTCTTTGAACGGCACCGGTGTGAACTTCGGGTAGCTACAGACCGTCCCGAGCAACACCGTCTTTTCGACGCCGACTGCACGGGCAGCTTCGATGACGTTGGTGCCCATCATCAGATTGTCGAGATACAGCCGTGCGGGATCAGCCTGGTTGTAACCGATGCCACCGACGCGAGCTGCGAGGTGAATGACATGGGTGGGTGACAGTGCTCGCAACATGGTTTCTGCCGCACCTGGCTCGACGAGGTCACAGTCGTCGTGCGTCGGTGCCTTCACGTCAGCGCCAGCATCACGCAGTTTCTTGAGCACGAACGAGCCGAGGAACCCATGGCCCCCGGTCACGACGACCCGACGCCCAGACCAGAAACCCGACATGGATGCCATCGTAGGACCACACCGGTCAGAATGAAGGCGTGCGCGTTGCCTACACCGTCGAGCAGTGCTGGCATCGCGTGCCAGGTGGAACCGCTGTCGCCGCGCTGGAAGTCGCACGAGAATTGGTCGCTCTTGGTCCGAGCGAAGGGGTCGAGATGGTCGGGGTCGCCGGTCGACATCGACAAGCGCCGTCGCCTGACATGGCTCCACCGATGGCCGTTCGGGGTCTGCCGCTATCGGGGCCGTATCTCTACGAAGCATGGATCCGTCTTCGGTGGCCGAAAGTCGAGTCAGTGGTCGATGACGTCGACGTGGTGCATTCCACGACGGTCATCGCCGCTGCGACGAAACGACCACATGTCGTCACGCTGCACGATGTCGCATTTCTCACACATCCGGAATTCTTCACAGCACGCGGAAACCGCATTTTCCGCCGAGGTCTCGACATCATTCGCGACGAGACGGCGCTCGTGTTGTGTTCGTCGAAAGCGACCATCGAAGATTGTGCGACGTACGGCATCGATCGTGACCGTCTCCGCCACGTTCCACTCGGTGTTCGATCGACGCCGGTCACTGTCGACGACATCACGTCCGCTCGTGCAGCACATGCGCTGCCAGAGCGATATGCATTGTTCGTCGGCACGTTGGAGCCGAGAAAGAATCTTGGTCGCCTGCTCGAGGCGTGTGTCGAGGCTCAACTAGATATTCCTCTCGTCGTCGTCGGAGCGCACGGATGGGGGGAATCAGTGACGCCGATCGTCGGAGTCGACGTCCGCTTTCTGGGTCACGTGCCAAGTGCGCATCTCCCGGCGATCTATGCAGGTGCCGAGGTGTTGTGTTACCCGTCGATTCTCGAGGGCTTTGGTCTACCGATTCTTGAAGCGATGTCGCACGGCACTCCCGTCGTGACATCTGCGGGCACGTCTACAGAGGAAGTCGCAGGTGGTGCTGCAGAACTGTGTGACCCGACGGACGTGTCGTCGATTGCCGACGCGATCATCCGCGCGCGCTCGCGTCGTGACGAACTGTCGCAGGCCGGACGCGCGCGTGCAGCATTGATGACATGGGCGAACACCGCGCGCATGACGTTGGGCGAATACCGCAAGGTCGCAAGGAAGTGACCATGACCGCGACGTCACGAGTCGGCATGAACCTTCTGTGGAGTGTTCCTGGCGTCGGCGGTAGCGAGGATTACCTATTGCGCCAGTTAATGGGCTTGGCAGAAATCACGCACGAACATGAGATCACGGTGTACGCACCGCGCGGTTTCACACGACGTCATGTGTGGCTGCGTGATTGCCATCGAGTCATCGAGGCACCAACGTCGTGCACGAATCGTGAAGTGCGCATCGCACTTGAGCACACCTGGCTCGCCGCTGTGTCCCGCCAGGAGACGATCATGCATCACGGTGGCGGATCTGTTCCGCGAGCAGAGAATGCTTCGACGGTGCTCACCATGCACGATGTGCAGTGGGTGGACTATCCCGAGTATGTCTCGCCACGCAAGCTCGCATACCTACGACGCATGGTCCCGTGGTCGCTTCGTCGGGCAGATCATGTCGCCGTGCCGTCGCATTTCGTGGCTACGACATTGATGCGACATTTTTCTCTCCACGAAGAGAAGGTGTCTGTTGTTCGTCACGGGTTCGAGCCACGATTCGTGGCGGACGTGTCGACAGAGGCCGATGTTCGAGCACGTTTTGGCTTGCACGGTCGTCGCGTCATCTCCTATCCCGCCATCACTCACCCCCACAAAAACCACCGATTCTTGTTGTCCTTGCTCGCTGGCCAAGGAGAGTGGGCAGATCCGTCTGTGATACTCGTGTGCACGGGTGGCGAGGGACGTGCAGATGGCGAGGTACACGAACAGGCACGCCAATTGGGACTTTCCGATCGTGTCCGATTCCTGGGACGTGTGTCGGCCGCTGACCGTAATGGGCTCATCGCATTGTCAGAGGTGATGGTGTTCCCAAGTGAATACGAAGGTTTCGGTGCACCTGTGATCGAAGCCATGTTGCTCGGAGTTCCTGTGGTGTGCAGCGATCGAGCGAGCATCCCTGAAGTCGTCGGTGATGCAGCCATTGTCCTGCCACTCGACGACGCTGCGTGGGCCGATGTGTTGTCAACTGTGGCGACTCGACGCGAGCGGCTCGTGGAGGCTGGTCGGCGTCGCGCTGCTCACTTCACAACCGCAGAATCAGCCCGAGAGTTGTTGGCGGTGTACGACAAGGTCCTGACTGCCGGTGGTGGGACGCGCCAGAGAAAGACAAGTTCATGAACAACTCGCGCCGACCGAATCGTCATCAGCGCGTCGTGGTGCTGTGTCCACATTTCGCACCGGACACCGCACCGACTGGTGACGTGATGACGCGCATCGTGCACGAGATGGCTGCACTCGATGTCGAGGTGCATGTCGTCACGTCGTTGCCGTGGTACCGATACCACGCCGTCGAAGAAGGTTGGACCGGGCGACTCATCCGACGCGAATGCACCACATGGGGTTCGGTCACGCGGGTGCACCCTTTTCCCTCGAAGAGCAAACGGAATTTGTTTGCACGCGCAGTCGCTTTCGTCGCCTTCAGTGTTCTTGCTGGGGTGTGCGCGTTGTTCGTCGGTGGATGGCGTCGTCGTGTCACCGCGATCATCGCGATGTCACCACCATTGACTCTCGGCCTGACCGGATGGTTCGTTGGCGTCGTTCGACGAGCACCTCTCGTGTTCAACATCCAAGATGTCTTTCCCGATGCCGCCATTCAGACTGGTGCGATCACCAATCGTCGGGTCATCGCTGTCGCCTCGTGGCTCGAGCGCCTCAGTTACAAGCGTTCGAAGGCGGTGGTCGTGCTCAGCGAAGACCTTCGTCGCAATGTCGCCGCGAAATTGCCGGCATCTCTCGCGTCACGAGTCCATGTCATTCCCAATTTCGTCGATTCGGAAGCAATCGTGCCCGCAGATCGCCTGACCGACTACCGGAAGGAGATGTCCATCGGCGACGAGACCGTTGTCATGTATTCGGGCAATGTCGGCTTTTCTCAGTCACTCGACCTTGTCATCAACGCAGCGCGGTATTTCCCCGACGTCACCTTCCTCGTCAATGGCGAGGGGAGTGCGCGAGATACGTTGCGCGCCGCGGCCGTCGGTGTCGCGAATATGCGATTCGGTGAGTACCAACCCAAGGAACGTCTGACCGAAGTACTTGCGACCGGTGACATCCATGTCGTGCCACTTCGTCGCGGACTTGGTTCAGTGAGTGTGCCGTCGAAGACGTACAGCATCTTGGCTGCGGGCAGGCCAGTGCTAGCTGCGATCGACTCTGACACCGAGGTGACGCGAATCCTCGCGTCAAGTGGTGCTGGTGTCAGCGTCGCACCAGATGATGTAGAGCAGTTCCGCCGCGGTCTGCGCGAGTTGCTCGAGGATGAGGCCGGTCGTAGGGCGATGGGGACTGCCGGTCGAGCGTGGGTCGAGACACATGTGTCGCCACATGCCGTCGGTCGGTCATATGTGGATCTGATCAGTTCGGTGGGGAACTAGCCGGTAGCCTCCTCTCTTTGTGGCAAACGGTTCGTCAGCACAGAAAGTTGCTCGTCTCGCTCGCAAGGGCAAGGGCAAGAAGGTTCGTTTCCAAGGGGGCACACTGTTTCCCTCGGTCATGGCTGTCGTCATCGCGCTCGGTCTCGGTCTCATTGCCTATGCGCGCACCGAAGCTCCCGACACCGACACGCCTCCTACCACCAATGATCACTGGCACGTGTCGTATGGCATCTACAAGTGTGATGCTTTCCTGCCGAACCTCGTCGGCAATCTCGAGTCGCCACCCGATCCGAACTTCATCAAGTACGGCGTCCACAGCCACGACGATGGTGTCATCCACTGGCATCCGCAAGCACTTGCCACCGGTCGTCGGGCCAAGATGGGTGTCTTCTTTGACACCTACCAACTGAAGGTCACGAACGATTCGCTCGAGTTCCCCGATGACCAGAACGCCGGAGTCGACTACAAGGTCGGTACCGACAAGTGCAAGAACAAAGATGGCAAAGAGGTTGATGCGCAGGTGAAGGTCGTCGTGTGGGATCAATACGACGATCCGTCGAAGTCGCAGACATACATCACCGGTTTCGATGACATCCGCATCAAGAAAGACGGCATGGCAATCACCATCGCCTATGTCGCGCCCGGCGTCGACGTGCCGATGCCTGAATCGGCGAGCAACTTGCCAGAACTTGGTGCTGCCGACGCGGGAGGAGCAACCACGACGACAGTCGTTGGTGCGACAACGACCACCGTCGCCGGCGACACCACTGCAACGACGACGGCCACCTCGACGACAGTCACGGACACCACCGGCGGCTGATGCGCGCGGTCGTGCTTGTCGGGGGCTTTGGCACCCGTCTGCGTCCACTCACTCTCGACATCCCGAAGCCCCTTCTTCCGGTCGCCAACGTCCGTCTCCTTGGGCACGTCCTCGCAGCGCTCGGGTCAGCCGGTGTCACCGAGGCCGTGCTCGCGATCGGTTTCAAACCTGAACCGTTTTTCGAAGCATTCCCCGAGGGAGTGTGCGCCGGTGTGAAGTTGGTGTACGCCGTCGAACCTGAACCGATGGACACCGCTGGCGCCATCGGCTTTGCTGCTCGCTTTGCCGGCATCGACGACACGTTCATCGTGGTGAACGGTGACATCCTCACCGACGTCGACTATGCGGCACTCGTGACCTTCCACCGTGAACGGGGTCTCGAAGGAACCATTCATCTCATTCCGGTCGACGACGTCACTCAGTTCGGAGTCGTGGAATCTGACGAGACGTCGCGGGTCACTCGATTCGTCGAAAAGCCCCAGCCACACGAGACCACCAGCCGGTACGTGAACGCAGGTACCTACGTGCTCGAGCCGTCAGTACTTGCCCGCATTCCAGAAGGCAAGCCACTGTCCATCGAGCGAGTCGTCTTTCCGGAAATGGTGGCCGACGGCCAACTGGCCGCGCGACCAAGCGACGACTATTGGGTCGACACCGGTCGTCCAGAGACGTACCTCAAGGCGAACCTCGATCTCATCGACGGCACTCGTTCGCTCATCCTTGCGTCGGTCGCGGCGCAGGCTCACATCCATGCGACCGCTGTGGTGACACATTCGGTGGTGGGCGATTCGTGCACCGTCGGTGAAGGTGCCATCGTCGTCGACTCTGTGTTGTTGCCGGGGTCGCATGTTGGCGCAGGTGCAAAGGTGGAGCGCTCCCTCGTCATGGGTCGCGTCAATGCAGGTGCCTCTGTCACAGCATGTGTCATCGGCAAAGATGGAATGGTGGAGGCAGGGGCGCAACTCACTGACGTCAAGATTCCATGAAGCGTGTGATGGTCTGCGGTGGTGCCGGATTCGTCGGCTCGCATCTTGTCGATCGCCTGCTTGCATCGGGTCATGCGGTGGAAGTCCTCGACGATTTGCGTTCTGGGTCGTTGGTCAATGTCGCAGCAGCGCGCCGATCGGGTGGGCACTTCAAGTTTCAGAACATCGATATCACCGATGCATCATTCGGCGACTTGGTGACACTCCGTCGACCCGACGTCATCATCAATCTCACTTCGTTCACGCCGTCGTCCACCGAGACCGCCGGCGCGCTCGGCAGTGTGTCGGCAGCCGTTGCAGTGCTCGAAGCCGCGCGATTGGCCGAGGTTCAGAAAGTCGTCACGGTGTTGCCCGCGACGTTGTTGTACGGCGAAGTCGCTGCACGTGACGTTCCCATCAAGGAGGGCCATCTGTCCGAGCCGCGCACCATCGCAGAAGTGTTGGCTCGGTCAGTGGCTGACATGCACACCGTGTATCGCGACCGACATGCCGTCGAATTCACTGTGCTTGCCGTCGGAGCGGTGTATGGCCCTCGTCAGCGCCCGGAAGATTCCGTCGTCGCCTCATTCGTTCAGGCTCATCACGCATCGCGTGCGCCGATTCTCCATGGCGCTGGCAAGCAGACGCGCGACTTCGTCTACGTCGACGACGTCGTTGACGCGATTGTTCGTGCAATCGACCGGGCGGGTGGACTCGTGGTCAATGTCGGCACCGGACGCCAAGTCGCCATCGCCGACTTGTGGAATGACGTCGCCGGTCGCAGCGCACCCGCACCGCGGGTGAGCGCGGCTCGACCACATGACGTCACGAGGTCTGCACTTTCGCCCGTACGGGCACGCATTCAGCTTGGTTGGTCACCATTCACCGATTTGGAAGATGGTCTCGCAGAGACACTTCGCGCATATGCCGCGCGTCAAAGTGAAGATGCAGACACTGGTGCAGACGACGCGTCGTAGACGATCGGGTGAGCATCGCTGCTCAGCGAAACAGATCTTCGCTCGCGGGACGCACTATTTCATTGATTGATGAGTCGCGAAACCACGTTGCATCGGCTCCGCGCACCACTGCGACGGGTATGCCGCTGCTTTTCCCCATCACCAACTCGGCCGCACTCGCCAGTTCGTCGGCCACGGCCACTTCGGTCACTTGCATGACACGTCCGAGTGCATCCTCTGTGCCGCGTAGATCGACCACTGCTGCGATGCCCGCCACACCGATGGCGACA
>SXWG01000189.1 GCA_005789925.1 Actinomycetota bacterium
ATGGAGTCAAACGGCTTGTCATCCACCCGCCACTCGGGTAGCCCTGCTTCGTCTTCACAAATTCGCGGAACTCGGTTTTTAAAGGCAGTCGGCGCGTGCTCTTGCCAGAATGTTGGGGGAGGTGAGTAATGACTATCAACGTCGATGATGTCGATTTCATCTGGTGTGTAAGGTAACCCCATAAGGTCCCATGTTACTGTTAAGCCGGAGGTGTGAATCTCCAATATCCCCTAGGCGTAGCTGCGGTCTGACCTACCAGACAGTCTCGTTAATTCACCAGCCTCTCCCAAGGTGACGTAGATTTACGGTCACTGTTCGGCTGGACGTGGGTCGGAGAAGCACTCAAGGGGGGCTCGTGCTTGACCATCGAATCATCGGAGCCACAATCGTTGATGGCACTGGCGCACCCGCGTATCGCGCCGACGTCGGAATTCGAGACGGTCGCATCGTGGCAATCGTTACGCCAGGTTCATTGAGCGAGGATGCTCGAGAGACGCTCGACGCCACTGGCCTTGTCATATGCCCCGGGTTCGTCGACATGCACACCCACTACGACGCACAGTTGTTTTGGGACCCATTTGCTGCACCATCCAACATTCACGGTGTCACCTCGGTCATCGGTGGCAACTGCAGCTTCAGCATCGCCCCTGTGCAACCGAACGATGCTGACTACATCAGGCGCATGCTGGCGAAGGTCGAAGGCATGCCACTTTCGGCCCTCGAAGAAGGCGTGCCGTGGTCATGGTCCACATTTGGTGAGTTCCTTGACGCACTCGAAGGTGGCATCGCTGTGAATGCCGGATTCATGGTCGGCCACAGTGCACTGCGCCGTTTTGTGCTCGGAGATGAGGCCAACTTCCGCACAGCAACGCCAACAGAACTTGAGGATATGCGCCACGCTCTTGGCGAATCTCTTGAAGCAGGCGCGCTCGGGCTGTCAATGGACTGCTCAAGTTCACACAGCGACGGAAACGGCGACCCCGTTCCTGCAAGAGGTGCGGACAACGATGAGATTCTCGCCCTGTGCGAAGAGACCGGACGATGGCCGGGGACAACTCTCGAAGGCATATTCGATGGGGCTAGTGATGGTTTTGACGAGCAAGAGCTCGCCCTCTTGCCTGCAATGTCCGTCCGCGCAAATCGACTACTCAACTGGAACTTGCTCGTGGTTGATGCACGTGACCCTGATCGCATCAATCGTCACCTTGCCGTGTCGAAGCGCGCACGTGAAATTGGTGGGCGCGTGATTGCGCTAACCATGCCCGTCATCGTTCCGATGAACATGAGCTTTGGTAACTATTGCGCGTTGAACCTCATGCCTGGTTGGGGCCCAATCATGAATTCACCGATTTCAGAGCGCATCGAGAAGCTTCGCGATGTCGCGACTCGTCGCATGATGGTCGCACGCGCAGACAGTGACGAGGCAGGGATGTTCCGACGACTCGCCGGATTCGCCGATTATGTCATCGGTGACACCTTCAGTGACGCAAACAGGGGTCTCTCAGGTCGCAAAGTTCGCGACATCGCGGCAGAACGTGGTGATGCCGAACCTTTCGACACCCTCATTGACATCGTCATTGCCGACAATCTGCGAACAGTGCTGTGGCCAAGCGCACCTGATGACGACGACGCACACTGGAACTTGCGGCGAACACTGTGGGAGGACCCTGATGTGGTTCTCGGTGGCAGCGATGCGGGTGCACACCTTGACCGAATGTGTGGTGGCTCATACACCACTCGACTGCTTGCAGATTCTTTGCGGGGGCGACGACTGCTAAGCCTCGAGCGTGCCGTACAAGCGCTCACAGACGTGCCGGCACGTCATCTCGGACTTCGTGACCGTGGACAAGTGCGTGAGGGCTGGATCGCCGACCTCGTGGTGTTCGACCCGACGACGATTGATACCGCCCCACCGACAATCGCTCGCGACCTTCCCGGTGGTGCACCTCGAATGCATGCTGAGTCCGTCGGAATCGTGCGAGTTCTTGTCGGCGGTGTCGTCACCGTGAAAGATGGGGCACCCACCGGTGAACGCCCCGGAACGGTCCTACGTTCCGGTCGCGACACAGAAACCATCATCGTCCACTGAGATCAGGACTCTTCGTCGCACGCTGAATCTGGCAGACGATTCAGAAGCGGTTTATGGTCGGGACATGTCTTTCTCGTCGTCACATGTGCGCGTCATCGTCATGACTCATGTGATCGCCACGTGGTTCATGGTTGGACTCATATGGACCATCCATGTCGTCCACTACCCCCTCTTCGCCGAAGTCGGCGAAGCGACATATGTGGCTTTTCAATCAGCACATGTTGACCGCATTGGAAAACTCCTCTTTGTTCCATGGTTGACAGAAGGCCTCACACTGCTCGCCCTTCTCTGGATCGCGTTCAGAGGCGACCGACGTGGCCTGCGTATGCCGGTGTTCGTCGGCGCGGTTGCCATGGCCGTCGTCCTCATCATCAGTGGTGTCTGGTCGGCACCTGCACACGGCGAGCTGATGGACGGGTTTGATTCCGCAGTTCATGACCGGCTCATGACTGCGAACTTGATTCGAACTCTTGCCTGGACCGTTCGGGGTGTCTCTGCCGTGTGGGTTCTCGCCCTCGTGTGGCCACGCCCGCGCGATGCCTCATCGATCTCAACAGACTCGTGATTCTCGAACACTGGGGAGCCACACCAGACGAGGTGTCTCGCCCGATGGCGGGCGATGCCATCTGCGCTGATGCGCGTCTCATCGCCACACGAGCCATCACGATCGATGCAACGCCATCGCAAGTATTTCCATGGCTGCGACAAATGGGTTTTGGTCGAGCTGGTTGGTACAGCTACGACATCATCGACAACCTCGGCCGTCGAAGCGCACGAGCGATCAACCCGGAATGGCAGACCCTCTCAGCAGGCGAAGAAGTGCCTGGTGGCCCTGCGTCGTTCACGGCCATGGTCGTCGATCCCCCGCGAGCTCTCGTGATCGCTCTCGGCGATGGTTCCCCGACTCCACGCAAAGTGACCTTCACACTCAGCTACGAACTGGGCAATGACCCGCGCGGAACTCGGCTTGTCTCGCGAGTGCGGGCTCGCGTGAACCTTCCTGCCGGACGCATCATCGAGCGAATGCTCCTCGGGCCCGGAGACGGCATCATGCTGCGCAAGCAGTTGTTGAATATCGCACGTCGCTTTGACACTACGGTTGGGTAAAGGTCAGGGAGAGTCACTGTTGTCCACGAATGTTTCTGAGTTGATGGCGCAATTGTCCAGTCACCACTTCATTAACGGCGAGTACGTGCGGGGTGATGGTCAACAACAGGACGTGATCGAACCTGCGACTGGAAACGTCACGGGGCATTACGCCGATGCCACACAGACTGAAATTGATTTTGCGGTCACATCAGCCAGACGCGCGCAACAAGAGTGGTGGTCGCAGAGCGCACTCGACCGGGCCACTGCCCTACATCTCGCAGCAGACCGCATGTTGTCAATGACAGAGACCATCGGCGAGTGCCTGACCCGAGAGATGGGTAAGCCATTCCGCGAATCAAATTGGGAAGGTGGTGCATCGGCTTCCGCGTTTCGCTTCTACGCCGAACTCGCGCGCAACGATCAAGGCCGAGTCACCGGACCTGCCATCGCCGGGCAACTTCAATTGGTGGTGAAGGAACCTCTTGGAACTGTCGTCTCCATCGTCCCCTTCAACTTTCCGGTCCTGCTCGCAGGCTGGCAGGCCGCAGCAGCGCTTGCGGCTGGAAACGCAATCATCATAAAACCATCAGACTTAACACCGTTGACACTCCTCATGTGGATGCGTGCTTTCGAAGACCTGCCTGCGGGTCTTGTACAAGTGGTCACAGGTGGTGCAGATGTCGGCGCAAGTTTGGTTGCACACAAGGACACCCACGCAGTTGCGTTCACCGGAAGCGTGAAGGCCGCCCAAGCTGTCGCACGAAGTGCCTCAGAGCGATTCAAGCCTGCACTCATCGAAGCATCCGGAAATGATGCCTTCATTGTCATGCCATCTTCAGACGTGTCGATTGCCGCACGTGGTGCCACTTTTGCTGCATTTCTCAATTGTGGACAAGTGTGCACGTCTGCTGAGCGCTTCTACGTCCACGAGAACGTCTACGAGGAGTTCGTTACTGAACTCACCTCGAATGCACGTGCACTACGGGTGGGCAGTGGGCTAGAAGTCGTCGACATCGGACCGATGGCGGCAGAACGTGAACGGTCTCGTGTCGAGACTGTGGTGGCGCGTGCGGTCGAACAGGGAGCAATCATCGAATGTGGCGGGAAACGACCTCCCAACCTGACCGAAGGTTGGTTCTATGAGCCAACTGTTTTGCGGACGAGGCACGACATGGACATCATGCACGGTGAATGCTTCGGGCCACTCGCACCCGTGTGCAAAGTATCGAGTCTCGACGAAGCAATTCAGCTAGCCAACGACTCAGATCTCGGGCTCGGTGCGAACATCTACACCAATGACCTTGAGGAGGCATTCCGTGCGGTGCATGAGATTGAGACTGGAATCGTGTGGGTGAACACACCCCTCAATGACAACGACGCGGTGCCCTTCGGTGGACGCAAGTTCACTGGATCCGGTCGTGAACTGGGTGCCGAGGGCCTTGAGCAATTCAGACGCTCGAAGATGGTGATGATTGCGCCTCACGCTGAAGCAGACCCCGAATGGTTCCCCTACCCTGACGACAATGCTTTTCACGCACAATAAGTCAGCAGGGGCTTTCTCACTCGCGGCAGGTTTCGTTCATGCGGTCGCTGCCGGAACACACGCCGAGCACAAGCTTGCCGCGATGTCTATGGCCGCACTTGCTGGCGCGCCGTGCACTACTGGACTTGCGCTTCTTGCGTCAAAAGGCGGAAAATGGCGTCTAGCCCTTGTCGCAGTGAACACACTCGCAATCATCGGGTGGATCGCAACACGGACCGTTGGCATCGGCTTCATCGAGGGCTTCGACACCTCTGAGTCGGTTCAAACCGCAGACGCCTTATGTGCTCTCTTGGCATTCATTGCGGTCATCGCGACCGTCCCACGATTGAATCTCACGCGAGTCGGTCTCACAAGTGCCGTCGCACCGATAGTCGCGGTGCTGCTCGCAGTTCCTGCCGTGTATGCGACAGCCAATCACCAACATAATCACAGCGGAAGCGACTGGCCACGACCGTATTTCCCGAGCATCGGCATTGACATCGCAGGTGTACCCGGGGTCTCATCGCAACAGGAGGAACGGGCACGCCAACTGATTGTTGACACACAGCAGGAACTGGTGCGCTGGGCTGACTACAACGTCGCGGTCTCGGAAGGATGGCGTTCAATTGGCGATGAGGAAACTGGCTACGAGCACTTTGTGAATTTCCAGTACTTCAATGACGGAAATTTGCTCGACGCGACGAAACCAGAATCGATTGTCTACAAGGTGTATGGCGACAAGAAGATCCTTGTGTCGGCGATGTACATGGCCGAGGGTGAACCAGATCTAGACGAACCAGAGTTGAACAGCTTCGCCGGTCCGCTCTTCCAATGGCACGTGCACACGGATCTTTGCTGGTCCATTCAGGGTGGCCGACCGCAAGTAACGGGCGTCACTGATGAAAATGGTGTTTGCGCTCCTGGCTCAATCGCTGGTCTCGTCAAGAAGCCCATGGTGCATGCGTGGATCGTTCCACATCCGTGCGGGCCGTTTGCTGCGGTCGAAGGACTGGCAGAAGGACAAGCTGCTGTAGACGATTCCGAGCGCGTCGATATTTGCGGCTCACACAGCCACTAGCGCGTCGACACCGTCACACGGCTGACACGCGGCTCGTGTAGTCCGCATTCTGTTTTGTCCTGACCTGCCCATCGACCAGATCGTGGGTCGGCGCCTGGCTCAACTGGTCGCGTGCATGGCCAGCATCCGATCGATGCGTACCCCTTCGCGGTGAGCGGATTGTCCGGTAGTCCGTGGCGAGCCTTGTATGCGGCGAAATCGGTGTTACTCCATGCCGCAATCGGGTTGACCTTCACGACGTCACGGAAAGGGTCCAGCGCGATGACTTGGGTGTTGGCCCGCGATTGCGAGTCGTCGCGGCGAAGACCAGTCATCCACGCATGTCGGCCTTCCAGCAAACGCTCAAGTGGTGCGACTTTTCGTACGGCGCAACATGCGTCGGTGTCGAGCTTCCACAACTCGACGTCCGGAGCGATGCCTTCCGGCTGGACGACGGTCAACACACCACCCACCCGTTGCCGCAACTCGTGCGCGAATGCGATGGTCTCTGGAAAGAGGAACTGTGTGTCGAGCAACACCACTTCGATGAGTGGCGATACACCCCATGCGAGGTGCGCGAGTGTCGCGTCACCAAAGCTCGACGTCACGACCATGTGATGGTCAAAGTAGCCATGAGCCCATTCGATGATGTTCTCTGCCGACTTTCCCGAGAGTTGATGGTTCAGTTCCGACACCTCGTCGACACCGAGGTGGAGTGGGTGATGGCTCATGTGGCGCACTCCGACTCTGACACTTCAGCCACGTACGGACCCGTCTCGTCGTAGTCGACATAGAAGTGCGGTGCATCGTCCGGCTTCGGTACGACGTCAAGATCAAGCAAGTCTTTCGCGACTGTCGCTGCTCCACCGGAACGGTCGAGCCATGTCGTGAAGGTCTCCCCCGCTGAACGTTCGTTGGCGAACTTTCGGACGACGCGGGCCACTGCTGCCGGTGCGTTCTTTGCAGGAAGCCGCAACGCTTTCTGGCCGAAGTGAATCTGCTCTTGCCCGACATGGCCGCCCAGCAGCAACTGGTACCCGGGCAGCGATTTGCCGTTCGCGCGGCGCTCTGCACCGAAAAGTCCGATGTCAGCGGCGTGGTGTTGACCGCACGAGTTGGTGCAGCCCGAGATGTTGATACGCACACCACCGACTTCTGCCAATCCAGACTCTTCCAGTTCATCGCCAATGGCTTTTGCAAGGCCTCGCGATTGCGTGACCGCGATGTTGCACGTGTCGGCACCTGGACATGCGACAACGTCACGAGCAAGTTCAGCACCCGGGCGTGCCATGCCGATTGCTTCGAGTCGATCGAACAGTGTCCGCAACTGGTCTTCACGAAGACCACGGAACACCACGTTCTGCCGGTTCGAGAGTCGCACGTCGGCACCCAACTCGCGTTGAATGTTTGCGAGTGAACGGAACTGGGATGCAGTGATGTCGCCGAGTGCCGCGTATGCGACCGCCGACACGGTTCCCTTGGCTGAGCCACGCACGACACTTGCTTGTTCCCAGCGGACATACGGATCAGATGAACGCAGTTCAACACGCACGCCTTGGCCCACTTCAGTCACTTCACCGCTCGCGGCCGTACCGGCTGGCACGTCACCGACCGACGCTACTTCCGGCGGAATTCCACCCGGCCACGATGATGACGCGGGCAACGTGTGACGCAACTTGATGACGCGACGCCGGACTTCTTCGATACCGAGCTGGTCGACGACCCACTTCAGACGAGCGCGAAGCTTGTTGTCGCGATTACCCGTCTGGTCGAACACACGCAGGACTGCCTCAATCGTGGGTAGCAAATCCTCGCGACTCGTGAAATCTTCAAGTGAAAGAGCCGGGTGTGGTGTCGCGCCAAGACCACCGGCGATGTAGACGCGAAAACCCGATTCGACGGTTCCGTCTTCACGTGTGCGCGTGACAGCGACAACACCGACGTCGTTGAACATCGCCTGACCACAGTCAGTGGAACAACCGGAGAAGTTCACTTTGAACTTTCTCGGCAGACGTTGACCGAGTGGATTGCGAACAAAGTGACGGAAAGTCGCTTCGGCCCACGGCGTCACATCCAACTTCTCGTGCGGGCATGCGCCCGCCAAGTGACATGCCATCACATTCCGGACGGTGTCACCGCACGCTTCTCGACTGGTGAGACCGACATCAGCCAATCGCCGCAAGAGATCTGGCATCCGTCGCAACTCGACGAAGTGAAACTGGATGTTCTGACGCGTGGTGATGTGACCCCATCCACGAGAGAACTGTTCTGAAAGGTCCCCCATGAGATCCAGCTGTTCAGGAGTGATGGTGCCCGCTGGCAATTTGATACGAACCATCTGGTTCGTGCCACCTTGCCTTTGGCCATAGACACCGTTGTTCAGTCGCATCACGCGGAAGACATCCTCGGTGATCTCGCCAGCGAGGTACTGCTCGATGGCGACTTCGAATCGTTCGATGTCGCGAAGTTGCTCCTCGTGGAGATCGCGAGGCATTGGTGCGGGGACGATGTTTGTCATATCTTTTCTCCTATCGACCTGTGTCTTCGCCAATTTCACGTAGTGCGTCGTGAAGAGCGCCGCGTAGGCGTCGAGCGTGATCGGGGCTCAGGTGGGCGACAAGTCCTGCTCCTGCTCCACCAATCTCCTCGACGGTCAGCACCACACGTGGCGCCGCATCGTCGTAGTCATCACATACGGCGATGCCCCACGACACCGGAGTCGCGTCATCGAGACCCCCGGGCAGGTCCTCCACCATAAGCGGCAGATCGTCGATTGAACGCCTCATTGCTCACCACGTGATGCGCCGGCCACAGCTGACTGCTGGATGAATTCATACGCTGCGACTGCGCCGATCACGATTGTGCTGGGTGCTTCGATCGCGACATCGCCGAGCTCGGCAAGAGTGGTGCGGATTGTCACTTGCTCCGGATGTGTCCCCCACTTGATCGCCGCGACCGGCGTCGTCGGCGCGAGACCACCACCCACGAGACGACGCGCGATGTTTCCACGTTCAGACACACCCATGAGCACCACGATGGTGCCACCGACGCGTGCGAGCGATTCCCAATCGACTGAGCTCGAGCCGCCACTTTCGCGATGACCCGTCACAACAGTGAATGCGGGTGACACGTTCCTGTGCGTCACCGGAATTCCTGCTGCTGCTGGAACACCGACTGCCGAAGTGATTCCAGGGACAACATCAAATGGCACACCTGCAGAGAGGAGTGCCTCGGCTTCTTCACCGCCACGACCGA
>SXWG01000190.1 GCA_005789925.1 Actinomycetota bacterium
GACGACGGCGACACCAAGGTGCTTGAACTCGACCGACTCTTGAATGAGCGCGTGGGTGCCGATCACGATGTCGACAGTGCCGTCTGCGAGGCCGGCGAGAACGTTTCGACGCGCTTCACCGCTCACCTTGTTCGTTAGCAACCGCACCTGGAGTGGCCTGTCTCCGAAGAGATTCGCCTCATCGGGAACCATGAGTCCGTCGAGGAGCGCGGACACTGACGTGTGGTGTTGCTCGGCGAGCACTTCAGTCGGCGCCATGAGCGCACCCTGCAGACCTCCTTGCACCGCGCACAGGAGTGTCCACACGGACACGACCGTCTTTCCGCTTCCCACGTCACCTTGAAGCAGTCGATGCATCGGGGTGGGCTTTGCGAGATCCGTCGTGATCTCATCGATGACTCGTTTCTGTGCCGACGTCAGGGGAAACGGCAGCGAGGCAGCGAACCGGTCGATGAGTGGGCCATTCGTTCGGTGCGCAACCGCCTTTGATTCATGTTCGAGGGCTCGCTTTCGACCGACCAACATGGTCTGCACTCGAAACACCTCGTCGAACGCCAGTCGTCGGCGGGCGACATCTCGGTCGTACATCGTGTCGGGAAGGTGGATACCGCGAAGTGCCGTCAACCGATCGACCAGATTGAGCCGTTGTAACAACTCAACAGGCACCGGGTCGGCGACTCCGCGCGGCTCACATTTCTTCAACGCAGATTCGACCCACGCAGCGATGTCCCACGAATGCAGTTTCGACTTCTCGCTCTGCGGATAGATCGGCACGATGCGCCCGGTGCGGTGACCGACAAGGTCGACAACGGGATTGGTCATCTGCAGATACCCGCGATACATCTCTGGTTTTCCGAACACTGCGATCTGGGCACCGGTCTTCAGTTGCTTTTCTCGCCATGGCTGATTGAAAAACGTCAATGACAACCGTCCGGTTCCGTCACCGGTGTTCACATTGACCATCACGCGGTTGCCTTTTATGCGTCGTGACGCCACCGAATGCACTTCGACCAGCACCATCGTGTCGACTCCGACGACGATGTCGGCGATGCGCGCCTCATTCGTGCGGTCGACCCAACGGCGTGGATATGTCTGCAACAAGTCGAGAACGGACGAGATACCGAAGTTCTCGAGTGCGTCCTTGCGCTTTTCGCCGACGCCCTTGATGCGCTCGACGCTGAGTTCTGCCAACTCGCGATACGTCAGCGGGCTGGCGACGTCCACGACCGCGGGCGCCTTACTCGACGCCAAAGAGATACGGATAGAGAGGCTGGCCGCCGCGATGCACTTCCACCATCATCTGTGGACGGTTGGCGGTGACCCACTCCGTGATCGCGTCAGTGTTCGATGCAATTGCTTCTGTGCCGGTGACGATGGTGAGCAGTTCGCTTGAATCGTCGATCAAGTGGTCGAGCAACTGTGTCGACGTAGCGACCACGCCGCCACTCACCGCCACAATGCCATCACCACGAACGATCCCGATCCAATCACCGGTCGTGATCGGACCAGCGTCGCTGTTGGTGTCGCGCACAGCTTGGGTGACTTCGCCTGTCGACACAGATGCGGCAGCTGCTGCCATGTTGCGGGCGTTCGACTCGGCCGACGCCTCTGGGTCGTACGACACGAGCGACGCGAGTGCTTCTGGCATCGAGCACGTGGGCACGACTCGCACGTCTTTGGTGGTGAGCGAGTCGACTTGTTGTGCGACCGGAATGATGTTCTTGTTGTTCGGCAAGATGATGACTTGTCGCGCGTTCATATGTTCGACGGCGGCAAGTAGTTCAGCCGTCGACGGGTTCAATGTTTGCCCGCCCGTGACGACACCGTGCACGCCCAATTGTCCGAACAGCTCTGCGATGCCGTCTCCGCTTGCCACTGCCACGACAGCACAGGTGACCGCAGGCAACGACGTGGGCAACTTCGACGGGGTCGCACCGAGTTCTGACTCGCGCGCAGCATGCTCTTCGGCCATCTCTTCGAAAAGATCGGTGACGCGAATTTGTCGTGGGCGTCCGCCGAGGGCGATGGGTGCTTCGATCGCCGCGCCGATGTCGTTCGTGTGAATGTGGCAGTTGTAGAGGCCTTCGCCCCCGACGACGACGATCGAGTCGCCGATTGTCCCCCATGCCGTCTTGAATTCCCCCGCACGAGAGTCATCGAGGTCGAGAAAGAACATCACCTCGAAGCGAAGTTCGCTGACATCGACCCCGCCATCTGCGACACGATGCGCCGCTGCGTCGAGTTGCGCCGCTGATGGACCGCTCACGACCTCGGGCTCTGGCAATGCGTCGCCCGCGACGATGTGAAGTGCGGCGTCCATGAGAAGGAGAAAACCAGCACCACCTGCATCGACGACGCCGGCATCTTTCAAGACAGGAAGAAGATCTGGCGTGCGCGCCAACGCGTCACGACCGGCATCGCGTGCGGTGCGCAACATGGTCTCGAGCGTTGCTCCTGTCGCACTCGCTGCGACCGCGGCGTCGGCCGTCTCGCGAACCACCGTCAGGATCGTTCCTTCGATCGGTTTCAACACCGCTTCATACGACGCAATGGACGCAGCCTTCATTGCAGCAGCAACTGTCTCGGCAGGGACGCCGCCAGATGTCGTCGCGAGCGTCGAGGACAATCCACGCAAGATCTGGCTGAGAATGACGCCACTGTTGCCACGGGCGCCCATCAGCGACCCGTGCGAGATGGCACCGCACACTGCCCCCATGTCGTCGCCCACGCTCGCAAGTTCGGCGACCACCGCATCGAGAGTGCGGGACATGTTCGTGCCCGTGTCGCCGTCAGGGACCGGGTAGACGTTCAAACGGTTGATGCCCTCAGAATGCGATTTCATGAGGTCTCGGAAGGCGATCACGGTCCGACGCAGGTCAGTTGCCCCCAAGTGCTGTACGACAGGCACGGCGTCATCGTACTGACCGCTCGTGGTTGGGGTCTGTTCGTCCTCACTGGTAGGTTGGAAATCCTTATGGCAGCAGTATGCGAAGTTTGTGGCAAAGGTCCATCGTGGGGCATGTCGGTGTCGCACTCGCACGTGCGCACCAAGCGTCGTTGGAATCCCAACATCCAGCGCGTGCGCGCCATCGTGAAGGGTGCTCCACGTCGTGTGAACGCCTGCTCGGCGTGCATCAAGTCCGGCAAGGTCACCAAGGCCTCTCGCTAGGACGCCGCGACTTCATGCAAGGCGTCATCAAGTCGTACGACCCCGTCAGCGGTGACGGCAGTGTGATTAGCGACACAGACCTCGCCGAATACTCACTCGCCCCGAACGCCATCGAAGGCTCCATCTTCCGCATGTTGCGCCAGGGCCAACGCGTTGTTTTTTCGCTCGATGCACGCGGTCGAGCAACCACCCTCCGCTTGGGTTCAGAAGCGGACATGGGCACTCCAGGGGTTTAGATTTGAGGGACAAGTTTTGTCCCCCAACCCGTGACACGAAGTGAGGCGCCACATGGCCGGATCAACCTCTAATGCTCGACTGAAGCAATGGGTCAGCGATTGGGCCGCCATTCTTCAACCGAAGGACATCTACTGGTGCGACGGGTCGGCCGATGAATACGACCGCCTCTGCAACGAACTCGTCGCAGCAGGAACGTTCACCAAACTCGACGAAGCAAAGCGCCCGAACAGCTACTGGGCACACAGTGACCCAGGTGACGTCGCACGCGTCGAAGACCGCACGTACCTCTGCTCCCCCACCCGTGACGATGCAGGCCCGAACCACCACTGGCGCGAACCAAGCGAGATGCGCGCAGAGTTGAACTCGCTCTACACCGGCGCCATGAAAGGTCGCACCATGTACGTGGTGCCATTTTCCATGGGACCACTCGGATCGCCCATTGCTCACATCGGCGTGCAGCTCACCGATAGCGCCTACGTCGCCGTCAGCATGCGCATCATGACGCGTATGGGCCAGGGAGCGCTCGATGTTCTCGGCAACAACGACTGGGTTCCCTGCGTGCACTCGGTCGGTGCCCCGCTCTCTGATGGTCAAAAAGATTCATCGTGGCCGTGCAACCCCGACAACAAGTACATCGTCCACTTCCCCGAGACCCGCGAGATCTGGAGCTACGGCTCGGGTTACGGCGGCAATGCGCTGCTCGGCAAGAAGTGCTTCGCTCTTCGTATCGCATCGGTGATGGCACGTGACGACGGCTGGTTGGCCGAGCACATGCTCATCTTGAAGTTGACCAACCCCAAGGGCGTGGCCAAGTACATCGCCGCCGCGTTCCCCTCTGCCTGCGGTAAGACGAACCTCGCGATGTTGGTACCGACCATTCCGGGTTGGAAAGCCGAGACCATCGGCGACGACATCTGTTGGATGAAGTTCGGCGACGACGGTCGTTTGTATGCGATCAACCCTGAAGCAGGTTTCTTCGGTGTCGCACCTGGCACCAGTTACGACACGAACGCGAACGCAATGGAGACATTGTGGGGCAATTGCTTGTTCACCAACACCGCCCTCACTGCCGATGGTGACGTGTGGTGGGAAGGAATGAGCAACGTTCCGCCGGCACGCGCCACCGACTGGAAGGGCAACCAGTGGACGCCCGAGAGCGACACGCCTGCAGCACATCCGAATGCACGCTTCACAGCTCCGGCGTCACAGTGCCCGTGCGCTGCGCCCGAATGGCAAGACCCGAAAGGCGTTCCGATCTCTGCGATTCTCTTCGGTGGTCGTCGTCGTACGACGGTTCCGCTCGTCACTCAAGCATTCGACTGGGATCACGGAGTGTTCCTCGGTTCCATCATGGCAAGCGAGACCACGGCCGCACAGGCCGGCGCGGTCGGCAACTTGCGTTTTGATCCGATGGCGATGCTCCCCTTCTGCGGATACAACATGGCCGACTACTTCGCTCACTGGTTGACGATCGGATCTAAGGGTCAGAAGGACAAGTTGCCGCAGATCTTCTTCGTCAACTGGTTCCGACGCGATGAAGACGGTCGCTTCCTGTGGCCGGGATACGGCGAGAACAGCCGAGTCCTGAAATGGATCTTCGACCGCGTCGACGGTGTCTCGAATGCTGTCCGCACGCCGATTGGCTACTTGCCATCACCGTCCGACATCGACACGAACGGTCTCGACGTCAACAACGGCGACATGAACACGATTCTTTCGGTTGACGTCGCCGGGTGGCGCGAGGCACTTCCGCAGATTCGTGACCATTACGCCCAGTTCGGCGCCAAGTTGCCTGCGCGTCTCGCCGACGCACTCGACAACTTGGACAAAGAACTCGCGAACGCCTAGGCGACCTAGGCCTGGCCGACGAGCATCGCTCGGATACCAAGTCCCATCAGGAAGAGACCACCCCATCCGTACAACAGATACACGCGGCTCTTCAGTTGTGCCCTGTACGAGTACAAGATGGCAACAGCGATGATGGCGACAAACCCGTAAAAAGCATGAAACGCAGGGAATTCGAGCTTGTACTTGTTCACCATGACGACACCCAGGATCACCTGAACAAACACGGCGAGTTCAGCTAGTGCGGTGTACCACCAAAGTGCGCGACTTCGTAGCGCATGGACCTTGTGGGCCGCTAGTGCCCAGATTCCGGCGAGCGCATTGCCGATGATGACGACCCACGCCCACGAGTTGTGGATGTCACTGATCATCAAGGCGAGCACGGTTCCTCACGCTACCTAATCAGAGTGTCTGCTTCGCGACCAATCGAATCGATCGCAAGAGATCCGTCGATTCCGACGACCACTTCGGTGACTGAACAATTGTCGAGGCTCGCAATGACCAACCGGTCATCTGAGATCGCCGCACCAAGCACCACGTTGATGGCGATGAAATGACTGAAGATGACCGTGTCGTCGGTCAATCGTCGAAGCGCCTGAATAACCTCGTTGCGATACGCGAGATAGTGCTCACCTGATGTTCGCGCCACGTCGTTCCACGTGCCCCGCATCGCTTCACGCAGCCACTCGACTCTGGTTTCCATCGTGTGGTCAGGAGGCGATGGAATCTCCCCCACAGCTGGTTCGATGCGTACGTCTGCATTCCATTTCGCCGCTAGGTGTTGCGCGGTCTGTTGGCAGCGTTGAAGCGGACTCGAGATGATTGGCATCGGTCCGAACGATGTGAGCGCATCTGCCACTTCGGCTGCCTGACGCCGACCGACATCGTCAAGCGACGGGTCTGGGTCGACATTCCACCCTGCCGCGGCACGACCGTGACGCACCAAGTACAGCCGCGTCACGAGAACAACCAGCCATCACGCACCGGACCGCCGACTGCTGGGTCGATGAACCATTCGTGACCAAACGCCATCGTGAACCGTTCTTCATCCATTGCGAGAAAAAACCCCGAGTCAGACAACTGGCTCGCATGGCACCCCATGGCTTTGCGCTTGAGCGGTGCGTATTTCTGAATGTCGACGCCGATGGTGATTTCTTGCTCGGTCGAGCCCATCGGATGTCCGTCATCGGCAGGACCGTCGGGGTCGAAGTCATCTTCCCCCTCTGGGATCATGCCCATCTCGCGCGCCATTGAAATCAGTGCACGCATGCGATCGCGATTCATCGTCGCTTCGTACACCTTCACCGTGCCGACCATCTCAGCCGCACGGTGACCGACCTTGTGCACCATGACATGATCGGGGTGTCCGTAGCCGCCGTGCCAGTCGTAACACGTGAGAACATCTGCATTTTCCTCGCGCAAAATGGTCGCCAAGCAAGTCGCTGCGTCGTCCAAATCTGCATTCATGAACGCACCAGAGTTCGCGTTCTGGGCCCACCCTGTCATTCCACTGTCTTCGTACCCGAGCCACTCGACTCGATGAACTCCGAGTGTGGCCGCTGATGCCAGTGTCTCTTTCCGTCGACGCTCGACGAGGGTCTCACCTGCAGCGAGATCGGCTGGCACTTCACCATGGTCGCCATTTGTTGCCACAACTAGAACGACGCGATGTCCTTCAGCCGCAGCACGAGCGATGGTGCCCCCGGTTGAGATGCATTCATCGTCAGGATGCGCGTGAAGACAGACGAGGGTTCCCACGTATCAGGCCTGACGCGCCGCGCCGGAGGACAGCAGTGCATCGACGTTGGTAATTCCCCAACTTTCCAGAACGAGGCGAGTGTGCTGCCCGGGGTGCGCCGGCGCCAAGTCGAGTGTGGGCTTCGTGCGAGAGAAACGCGGAGCGGGAGCCGGCTGCAGACGACCATGAGATTCGATGAATGTTCCCCGTTCGACATTGTGCCGATGTTCAGCTGCTTCACTCATGGTCAACACCGGTGCGAAACACACGTCTGTTGATTCCATGATTGCACACCACTCTTCGCGTGTCTTCGTCGCGAACACTGCGCGCACTTTCTCTTTCAACGCGGGCCACTTTGAACGATCCATCTGCGGTGCGAAGTCAGGATCAGAATCGAGTCCGGTCAAACAAAGCAACTCGGCGTAGAACTGCGGTTCGATGGAGCCGATCGACACGTACTTGCCGTCTTTGCATTCGTACACGTCGTAGAAGTGCGCACCGGTGTCGAGAAGATTGGTGCCGGGCCTGTTCTCATCGTGCAGGCCCATGTGTTTGAACGCCCAGAAGAATGTCATAAGCACCGCAGTTCCATCGACCATCGCAGCATCGACAACTTGACCTTCTCCCGATTTCTGCGCTTCAAGCAGCGCGGCGACGATTCCGAGCGCGAGAAACATTCCCCCGCCACCAAAGTCACCGACCATGTTGAGTGGTGGCACCGGTGCCTCACCTGCGCGAGCGAAATGTGCGAGCGCACCAGCCAATGAGATGTAATTGATGTCGTGGCCGGCAGATTGCGAATACCAACCTTCTTGCCCCCATCCGGTCATGCGTCCAAACACGATCTTCGGGTTGCGTGCCAGACATTTCTCAGGGCCGACACCAAGACGTTCCATGACACCTGGTCGAAAGCCCTCGATGATTGCATCGGCTCTCTGCACGAGTTGCAACAGCGCTTCAACTCCGTCGGGGTTCTTCAGATCGAGTGCGACATTGCGACGACCACGTTGAAGCAAGTCAAAGAATGGCTCGTCTGGTGCCGGCCCCTGCACCGACTGAGCCCGCTCGACACGAATGACCTCTGCCCCAAGGTCTGCGAGCAGCATCGCAGCGAACGGACCTGGTCCGATTCCGGCGATCTCAATAATGCGATATCCGCTGAGTGGCCCGGCCATGACGTGTACCTCTAGACCTGACGTGCGTGCTTGGTGATCTCTTCGACGAACATCGGCCACAGAAGATCTGGAACGTCATGACCCATGTCCTCAACTAGCAACAAACGAGCGCCGGGAATCAATTCCGCGGTGTGCTTTCCACCACTCACGTCAAGCAGCGTGTCGTCAAGACCATGAATCACGAGTGTCGGTGCTTGGACCTGGGTGAGTTGCTCGTTGCGTCGACCGCTCGCATAGATCGCGGCAAGTTGTCGTGCCCCACCTTCGGGATAGAACATCCGGTCATATTCACGCGCGGCACGCTCGCGGTTCACCTGCACGTTGCCGTATTTCTTTGATTGCCACACGAGCCAACGCTTCGAACCTTCGATGTACTCGTCACGGTTCGCAGGCGGAGGCGCAAGGAGAGCTTCGAGTGCCTCGGGTTGCGACTGCCCGTATGCGGGGTCACCAGACACCGACATAATTGACGTCAGAGTGAGCACTCGATGCGGATGCTCGATGGTGAGCACTTGGGCAATCATGCCGCCCATCGAGGCTCCGATGATGTGGGCCTTGTCTATTCCGAGGTGGTCGAGCACACCGACTGCATCTGAAGCCATGTCACGCAGTGTGTATGGCACCGGAGGCATCTCGGTCTCCATGAGCGCAGCGGCAACCACCGCATCGGTGTCGACTGCCGCACCGTCAAACTTGCTGGAAAGACCGCAGTCGCGATTGTCGAAGCGGATCACAAAGAATCCTTCGTCCGCATACTGCTGAAGAAACTCTTCTGGCCACGCAATCATCTGGGCGGTGAAGCCCATGATCCACAACATTGCCGGATTCTCCGGATTACCGAAGGTGTCGAACTCAATGTCGACACCGTGACTAAGGCTGGCGCGAGGCATAGGCGACAGTCTCACCGCTACCACCCCGCAGGGTCAATCTGAACCAGTGAGACAACCGTTCACCGATACCGTCTGTGCTTGATGCCCTCGACACTACGTACAGCCCGAGCCCCTGGTCGGGTCAATCTCATCGGAGACCACACCGACTACACCGGCGGCCTGGTCCTGCCGATGGCGATCAATCTCGAGACTCGGCTGACCTTCGAAGCCGCGCCACACGACGAGCGACCCACTGTCATCAGTGCCGATGGCGACCCGAACACTGCCCGATATGTCGACGCGGTGTTTGCAGAGCTGCGTGATTCGGGAATGAATCCGACACCACTACGCGGCACCTTGACGACAACACTCCCCGTCGGCGCCGGATTGTCGTCGAGTGCAGCACTCGAATCTGCGCTCGCTCTTTCTTTCGGCGCACCACATGCGACAGAGAACGACCGTGTACAACTTGCACGAATTCTTCAACATGCAGAACAACGCGCAGTCGGTGTGCCATGCGGGATCATGGACCAATTGATCTGTCTTGTCGGTCGCGCAGACCACGCGATGCTGATCGACTGCGACACTCTTGATGCCGCACCGGTTCCGCTTCCATCGGGCGTCGAAGTTGTCGTCCGCTTTGTCGCCGAACGAACACTTGCAGGCAGTGCATACTCCGATCGTGTCGCCCAGTGTGCTGCGGCCGAACAATTGATCGGCCCACTTCGCCACGCCGACCTCGAGGCCGCGATGACGATCTCAGACGACGTCATTCGTCGTCGCGCACGACACGTCATCTCAGAGAACATTCGCGTGCGAGAGTTTGCTACTGCACTCACATCACACGACATGCCGCTTGCGGGTGAGCTCATGTACGACAGTCATCGAAGCCTCGCAACACAGTTCGACGTGTCGACAACTCAAATGGACTCTCTCGTCGATGAACTGCGCAACACACCCGGTGTCATCGGAGCCCGGATGACCGGTGGCGGTTTTGGTGGTTGCATCGTCGCTCTCGTCGAGCACGGCGTCGACATTCCCGGATGGCGAGTGTCCGCTTCCAGCGGCGCGTCACTCGTCGAGTAGACGTCGCTTCTGCCGCTCAAACTCTGCCGGCGTGATCGTTCCGCGGTCAAGCAACGCCTCAAGACGTTCCAACTGGCTCACGACGTCGTCACCGCCGACAGAAGGTGCAGCTGTGAACGTCGTCGCTGCGCGCACACGGGTGAGCACCGCGGAGTGGACGATGTTCTGCACAGCCTCGGGGTCTGGAATGTCGTCGATTTGTTGCTGGCCTTGTTCGCCACTCGACTCGATGAGAAGACTGCCGGCCTTCACGATGCGTTGGAAGATGGTCTGGGAGAAGTTCACGTTCGAGACTTTCTCGAGCAACATCTCCACCCCATGTCGCGCAATGACACCCTGGCGGTAGATGAGACGCTGATTCGTGAGCACCAAATAGGTGGTTCGCCACTCGATCGCCCGCTTGATGAGCCATGCTGTCGACACCAACATCGCGGCCCACAGGACGTACGAGAGCGTGTCTCGGAGCCACGCGATGTCGACCTGTGCATTCACGACCAACACGCCGAGAAGGCAAGCGATCGTCGTGAGGCCCGGAGACCCGAGGTACCACCAGTGCGGATTGATGTCGAGCTGGATGTTCTCGTCATCGTGCAGCAAACGCGCGGGGAACGGCATGGCGCTCATGGTAGTCACCGCCTAAGTTGCATAACCGTGAACGACGTCGATGCGCTTCCCCTCCGTGAACAGCGTCAGCGTCATCTGCTGCTCGACGACCTCGACCCAGACCAATACGAGGCTGTCACGACCCCTGCTGGCGTCGTGGTGGTGCGGGCGGGTGCAGGGTCTGGAAAAACCATGGTCCTGACGCGACGAATCGCATTCCGACTCGACACAGAGACTGCCACCGCACGACATGTGCTCGCCATCACGTTCACACGTCAAGCCGCAGGAGAATTACGTCGACGACTTCGCATGCTTACCGGCGACGCCGAACGAGAAGCGAACCTTGTCACCGCCGGAACATTCCACGCAATTGCGCTCTCACTTCTGCGTCAACGGCGAGAAGACCAAGGCAAGGCGATGCCGAATGTCCTCAACAATCGACTCGCACTCTTGTCGGCCGCACGTGGAACCGAAAAGCCCGGTGACGAGAGCCGCGACATCTTGAACATGATCGATTGGGCACATGCGCGCCTTCTGTCACCTGCCGACGTCGTGAAACGACTTGAACCGAGCCAATGGCGTCTGAAGATGACTGTCAATGCATTCGCTGAGATCTTTCATGCTTATGAGAATGTGAAGCGCAAGCGTGGCGTTCTTGACTTGAACGACATGATTTCGCTCGTCGTGCGCGAAGTGCAGGACCAACCTCAGTTCGCTGAGTCGATCAGATGGCAGTTTCGACATGTGCACGTGGACGAAGCACAGGACATGAACCCGTTGCAATACTCGTTCTTGCAACTGTTGATTGGCGACCGTCCAGATGCCTTCCTCGTCGGTGACCCGAACCAGGCCATCTACGGATTCAACGGCGCTGACAAC